>JAIESS010000165.1 GCA_019745755.1 Alphaproteobacteria bacterium | reverse complement strand
ACGGCCTGAAGCCCCTCAAACTATAATGAATGGGGGATGCTTTTACCTAAGGTTTCTTTTTAGCTGTTTGTGTTTTAATAAGGTAGCCCCGCCTTGGGTCAATGATTGAAGCGGCTATCCTCAGTTTTATCCATAAAAAATCTTTTCATCCAAAAAGTTATATGACAATTTGTCTGTGAATTTATTATTATTTACATTAAAAATTAATAAAATAATGGATAAAATATCATGAAAAATTTTACTCGCCCTCAGCCTTATCAGCCTTCCCGTCAGTGTATATGCGTCTTGCAAGATGCACCCATCATTTGAAAATTTTTCAAAAAAGTCCAATAAATTCCCTAAAAGTCTAAATGTTGTCTGCGGAGGTGAGCAACCTATACGAGACATTTATATGATATATTCCGTAACCTATACCAGTCAGAATGGCCAGATCACCCAAAAAAGTTTTAAAATGCCAACGCGTATTGGAGAATTAAAAAATTCATCTCAACATTCATTTAATATAAAAAAGTCAGACATTATTGAAAAATGTTTGATGGAATTTAAGGAGACAATAACTATCGATCTTGGTAAGGCTTACGATTTTGTTATAAATGACATATCTGTTAAGGGCATGGTTTCAGGAGCAGAAAAAACATCAAATAAACTTAACATTGATTACTCCCAATATGCAGCGGCCTCAACGTACATTTTGACATATACAGCAGGTAAGCTAGCTTTAGAAAGGCAATAGTAGCCCCTATCAACTAAGGCTCCATGTCCTTGGACAATGTGGAGCCTTTTATTCATTCATAATTTTCATGAAATTCTTGTCCTTTATGTATACCTGCGTTTAGAATAAAAGCAAACGCATACAAGGAACGAGTATAATGACGCACATACCTTATATTATAGTGTTGGGCAACGAAAAGGGCGGTACAGGTAAGTCCACGGTATCCATGCATCTGATTACGAGCTTGCTGCGCCAGGGTTATGCTGTGGGTTCCATTGACGTAGACGCGCGCCAGGGTACCTTGACTCGCTATGTTGAAAATCGTACCCTTCGTAAAAATGCAAAGCAGCAGGACCTCCCTCTTCCTACCCATATTCCCCTTTTTAAGAGCGAGATGGGCGATCGCACCCAAGCGGAGGCTGATGAGCAAACCCGTTTTGATCAGACCATTAATAACCTTAAAGACATGGACTATATCGTCATTGACACGCCGGGAAGCGACAGCTATCTATCCCGTCTTGCGCACTCCTACGCCGATACACTGATCACACCCCTTAATGATAGTTTCATTGACCTTGATATGCTTGTGCGTGTTAATTCGGACTCCCTTACTATTGTAAAGCCCAGCACCTATTCTGAAATGGTGTGGGATCAAAAAAAGCAAAAGGCTATTCGAAGTGGTGGTTCCATTGATTGGATTGTACTAAGAAATCGCCTCAGCAGTCTGAACTCCCGTAACAAAGAAGAAATGGAAAAGGTTCTTGGTGCCCTTTCCAAGCGTATTGGTTTTCGAACATTGCCGGGTTTTGGAGAGCGTGTGATTTTCCGTGAGCTCTTTTTGAGTGGACTCACACTGCTTGATATGCGGGAAAATAACATGACCATGAGCTTGTCCCATATCGCAGCCAAGCAAGAGCTTGCTTCATTAATGGACATGATTCAGTTGCCAAAGACGCAGAAAAAAGCTGCAAAAGTGGGATAAAAAGAATGTAACGCCTCAATACCATTAACGCCATCTTAATACATATGTGTTGTCATGAGGAGTAAGAGCTTCTCATTGAGAATTATATTATGGGTCATATACGCACAGCTGTTTTTCCTGTGGCGGGGCTTGGGACGCGCTTTTTGCCGGCAACAAAAGCGATCCCTAAAGAAATGATGATCGTGGGGGATAAACCTCTTATCCAGCATGCTGTAGAGGAAGCTATATTTTGCGGGGTTGAGCGTTTTATTTTTGTAACCTCCGCTAATAAACCCTCCATTGCGGCGCACTTTGATTATAATCACGAGCTCGAGCAACATCTTGTAATCAAAGGCAAGCATGAAACCCTTGAGGCTGTTCGTGCCTGCACCCTGGAGCCTGGCCAAGCTGTCTTTACCTATCAGCAAAAGCCTTTGGGGCTTGGTCATGCTGTCGCGTGTTCCATTCCATGGTTGCAACCAAGCGAACCCTTTGCTGTTATTCTTCCTGATGATTATATTCAGGCAAACACGCCGTGCCTGAAGCAAATGTGTGATGCGTATTTTGGTGGGATAATGGTAGCGGCCAAGGAAGTTCCTCTTCATCATGCGCAATCCTACGGCATACTTGCCATTCATGAGAAAAAGGGAAATCTCATCCATGCAAAGGATGTTGTAGAAAAGCCTCATCCTGACGATGCTCCTTCCCGTTATGCTGTCATTGGGCGTTATATTTTGCCCTATTCCATTATTCCATCTTTACAATCTCTTATGCCGGGTACAGGAGGGGAGCTTCAGCTGACGGATGCTCTGCGCAGCAATCATATTGATCATAAGGCGCCCTTTTTAGGATGTGTCTTTGAGGGGGAGCGTTTTGATTGTGGCTCCAAGGAAGGCTGGCTTCAGGCCAATAGTATGTTTTCTTAGGTGTTGTTTCAAGGTTTTTTTCAAGTTTCTGTGTTATTGAGTGCTTCTTCTTTTATTCGATATCCTACGACTTTAATTTCCTGTTGTTTGAGATAATACCATTCAACTCTCTCTTGACTCCTTTTGAGGAGGTTGCTAAGTTCTGTTCATGAACATGATATTAATCATTTGTTAATCTTAATTTGTTGAGAAAAACAGTGGCGGCTTTTCAAGATACCAGGGAACAGACAGAGCAAAAGGTGATGGTGCATCTCCTGAGTGAGATTGAGCGTAATCCATCTTTTACACAACGCAGTCTTGCAGGAGAGCTTGGTATCGCTCTTGGTCTTATGAATCAGTACCTAAAAAGTTCGGTGACTAAGGGATGGGTTCGGGCAAAACAAGTGTCGCCTCGGCGCATAACCTATTTTTTAACACCTGAAGGATTCATTGAAAAAAGCCATATGGTGAGAGATTATTTGGCGAGATCCATGACATTCTTTAAGGATGCGAGATCCCAATGCCAAGAAGCATTGCACTACTGTCATTCTCAAAGCTGGAGCAATATAGGGCTTGTCGGCGAAGGAGATTTGGCGGATATTGTAAAACTCGTCGCATCGATCACAGACGTGAGTGTCACGACTATAGAGATCAGCGATGATCTTTCTATGTATGATGCTATTTTGGTTACCGATACCGTCAATCCCCAGGGCACGTATGATGCCCTTAAAGAAAAGATTGAATATCACAAGCTGCTTATCCTCAAGCTCCTTCATATTTCGAGGATGATGCCATGAGCATAACCTGGTGTGTTGCCCATACCCACTCGTTGAAGGAGCATGTGGCCAAGCAGCATTTGCTTCAACAAGGGTTTGAAGTGTATTTACCTCAGTTCAAAAAAATCCGTCGTCATGCCCGTAAAGTTGACGAGGTTCTTTCTCCCCTTTTTCCACGCTATCTTTTTGTGGGTATGGATAAGGAGGGATCTTCCTGGCGTAGTATCAATGGAACACAGGGGGTTTCTCATGTGCTCATGAGTAATCCCATGACTCCGGCCTGTGTACCTCTATCGGCGATTCAAGATCTTAAATCTCAAGAAATTAGTGATGGGGTTGTTAAAATTGAGAGTCTTGTGACTTTTTCAAAGGGTGAAAAGGTGCGTGTTCTAGAGGGTGTGTTTAAGGGCAAGGTGGTGACTTTTTGTGGGCTTGATGATAAAAGTCGTGTCCAGTTATTTTTAAATTTTCTTGGGCGAGAAACAATGTTGAGTCTTCCTGTATGTGCGGTAGAAGCAGCGTAAAGATCGTTTTTTGAGGCGCTATTTTGCTTTGAAAATAAATGTAATAAATAAAGTCTTGGTGCTAAAAAGTGATAAAGTGCACCCGGACTGCGGCAGCTATGAAAAAGAATCAAAGAGAAAAAATTTAAAAGAATGACACCAACATTTGTATCCCCCCTTCTGACTGATCCAATCAGGTATGGCGTAGGCACAATAGATATTGCTCAGATGGAAAAAAAAGTAGGGCAAACCTTAGCTGCACTGTGGAATGATCACAATCCAGACTATGAGTGTTTGCACTGTGTTGATGATGCTATTGATATCCTTGATACCATAAAAAAGAACATCAATTTGCTGCATTTTGATCGCCTTATTGTTCTTGGTATGGGGGCTTCTATTAATAATCCTCGTGCTGTGTTAGTGGAGAGTAATATCCATGATATAATGATGAGAAAAGTTGTTTTTGTCGATAATCTAGATGAAAATGCCATTATGAATAGTACAAAGGGGTGTGATCCAGTCAAATGTGGGTTCCTTGTTATAAGTAAGTCAGGAACAACTCTTGAAACAACGGCTCTTGCCCTTGCTGCGCGTAAATGGATACTTAACCATGATCTTCCTGTAGAAGATCATATGCTCATGATGACGGAACTCAACGATTCCCCCCTGCGTAGACTCGCTCAATATGATGGTCTTAAGCATACTTTTACACATCCACCCATGGGGGGGCGTTTTGCTGTCTTCACGGTTGTTACCTTAGTGCCAGGGCTCTTTGCCGGGCTTGATATGCGTAGATTTTTAGAAGGGGCCTCTGTATGTCTGAAGGAAGCAAAAGACAAAGGTGCCCAAAGCAGTGTTGGGCAAGCTGTTCAATTTCATATCCATTCCCAAAATGTCGGACGACATTTACATGTTCTGGAAGCATATGATGGCTGTTTATCTTCTCTCGCGCAGTGGTGGTGTCAGATGTGGGCGGAAAGTCTTGGCAAAAACTCTGAAGCTGTTACCCCTATACATTCATTGGGGCCTTTTGATCATCATAGTCAGTGGCAGCTTTATCTCTCGGCGCTACAAAATAAATGTTTT
>JAIESS010000218.1 GCA_019745755.1 Alphaproteobacteria bacterium | reverse complement strand
GTCACCAGTTTTTTGAGCTGCAGAGGATTTTGACAGTTCCGCTCAAAGAGAATAATCCCAAGGGGCTGCGTGCGCTCAAAGAAGGTTTTCTCCTGATCTGTTAGGACTTCACGAGAACATCCAAAAATAACAGCTTTAACCATAGTGACACTCTTTCTTTATGTTTTTTAATTTACTTTTGCATCTGAGCAAGAACAGTTTTAAAACCTTCTACCGATATACTATAAGCATCGTAAATATCCGAAAATTGACGGTGAAAATCATCATAAACATCTATTTTTTCACCAAACCCTTTGCTTACAAAGGACCCAAGAAGTTTTGCAATCGGCCGATCTTTGTGAATTGTTGTCCGAAGTGTTTCAATGAGTTGCCCCTTTTCGGCATAGTTACCAATAACGCGCGCTATCATATAAAAATAATCTTTATCAGAAACCGCACTTGTCTGAGAAACGGTTAATAGATTCCCTTCCACATTAAAAAATGTTGCACCGACAATTTTGATTTCTGTGTCACTCACAAGCTCTGTCAAAAACCCAAGGTGACGTTCATTTTTTGTAAAAGCTTCATGGTTATAGTTTAGGACTTTTGCAAGGCGCGATAAGGCCTCTTCATGTTGTTCAAAAGGTACCGTCGCTTTGGTAACATTTTCAAAAAAGGCAACCGTTTGATCCCAGGTATACGGCGACAAGCTATTTTCAAAATCGCTATACGAATGTGTGATGAACACTTTATCCGACTCTGCTTGGGTTTGCTTTGACGCAGCCTGCATCATCTGGGGGAGTTCACTCAAAAGCATGGGAACGAACGATCTTTGTAAGCTAAAGCAAACAGCATTGTGTTGATTTTCCTTAGCAACCGCATCGACAGGAATATCCACTTTTTGAACAGCACCCGTAGACATTTTTGATGCAAATAACGTTGCAAAGGGATTATCGCTTGGCAGTGCGATTTGAAGACACTGCGCATCAGGGTATTGACCTAAAACGCTTCCAATCATCTCACCATAGCCTTCAATTGATTTGGCGATAATCTGGATAATTGTAGGTGCATCTTGATTATTTAAATAGGTAATCGATCCTTCAAAACGGGTAGACTCTGAGGTCGTTGATATGAGAAGGCCAAGCGTGCTTTTGCCCTGCCCAAAAATACTTTCATTATGCACAAAGGATGTATCGAGCAACTGTTGTCGTTTATCAACAAAATCGTTCCCGTAAAGTGCACGTGCAATAACCTCATGAGACTGCTTGATCTGTTTCCACGAAAAAGGACAATTGCCAAAGTTATCACTTGTATAAAAATTCACACGTCCTGCACGTTGATCCATTGCAAAACCTGCTGTCATCAGTGTAAAAAACGTAAAAACTATCTTGAATTTCATAATAGGCCTCTTTCGCTTAAATTGATGTTAGATTTATGAGAACGTAGAACAATACAGGCGATATTTCTCCTTTTTCATTTATTGCTTATGATAGGTACAATTACCGAGCTTCTTACATAAAGCCTTTGCTGTTTCTTCACCTTGAAGACCAAGAGCGTAAAGCACATAAAAACTTTTGCCGTTCGTTGTTTCTTTTACAATAGCCTTGTTCAAGTTTTTGAATGAGTCTTTGCCCTTTGCTTTAAGACGGTCCCACTCCCGTTCCGCCGCTGCTTTTGTTTCTAAAGAGGCTAATTTTGCTTTGTAGAAGGACGGCGTGATGGATTGAGCATTATGCTGAGAAGGACTTGATTGAGGAACACCAAGAAACCCTGTGGGAAGATCCGAACTTATTTCTGACGTAGGAGATTCAGACGCTTGATGAGATGGGGGCGTTTTTTTAGGGGATTGTTGCTGTGTTGGCGGCGCCACCTGTTGAGGACTTGGTTTTTGGGCTAGATTATCGGGATAAAAAGCCCCCTCTTCTTCATCACCTTGCTGAGGATAACTCTGTTGATGTTGACCTTGTTGAGGATAGCCACCCTGTTGTTGAGGATATGCGTGAGGGGGTGCGTAACCCTGATTGTACTCTTGACCTTGGGGATAGAATGGAGTGGCACCTTGCGGAGAGTATCCACCTTGAGGAGGCTGCCCTTGATACAGGGGTTGTCCTTGATAAGGTTGACTTTGATTATTTTGATAGTGTGGCGGGACACCTTGTTGATCATAGGGCTGCGCATAGCCTTGATTATAACCTTGAGGAGGCTGGCCTTGATACTGCGGTTGTCCCTGATAAGGTTGCCCTTGGGGATTGTAAGATGGCCCTTGCTGCTGAGGGTGTGGTTGCCCCTGATGACCTTGAGATTGTGCATAAGGCTGCACATAGGGTTGTCCATACGGTTGCATAGGCTGCTCAGGAGGAGGAAGAAGACGCTCCGTCGGCATTTGTTGATCCCCAACATTGCCCTCCGCACCAATACGGCCGTAAACGAGTTTATCTTGATGAGGCACAACGAGACCACCCGGATTATCCGGCCTTACCTTAAAGGGATCTTGATCTGCTTGAATATGGGGTGGCGTTGTGGAAACACTTTGGGTAGACCAACGGAAGACAAGCCATGCAAAAGCTGCAAAAATAATAAGTATTCCAAGAGCAAGAATAAAACGAAGGGGTTGCGGCTCGGACTCATCCTCGTCATTATCATGCCCCATAGCATCATCCCCCACAGGGCCATTATCCCAAAAACGCAAATCTCTTAAATCGGAATTACTGTGTTGGGGTTTTGAATGATTAGCAGGTGATGCACTGAAAAAAGGTGATGTCTGAGGTTGGGCTGATAACTGCGGTGTTGTTTGCTGTTTGTGAGAAGTCGTAGCATAGCCCCCTATATAGTCTCCACCACCCTGCCCATAATCAAGGGAAGGTTGTTGCGATGGAGCGGATCCCTGAGGTGGATAAACCTGTTGGAGGTGAGGATGAGAAGGTTGAGAATGAGTGTTGTTCACAGGTGGTTGAGGCGAAAATTGGGGCTGCATAAGATGAGGTTCAGAACTATGCTGCGGAGCATTTGCATAATGAGAAGATCTTTGCCCCCTCGGATCATTGGAAAAAGACGGTTGAGATCCTTGTAGCGTATGTCCTTGCTGCATAGGCAGCTCATAACCTTGAGGTGATGGTTGTACATTATACCGCGGATCATACGCTTGCTGAGGAGCATTATGTGCATACGCAGATTCTTGCTGTCCTCCTGTATGCAATCGCGGAGAAGGCCCCTGCCCTGCCCTTTGCCCCACACCATAGCCGTCAGGATAAGGTGCATACTCCCCTCCCTGCGCATCATCATGATGACGATTCATCTGACGAGAAGTGTCATTCTTTTTTTTAAAAAATCGTAAAAGTCCCATTAGCGCATCTCCTGAACAGGCACAATTTTGAAAATATCGAGGCCAGCTTTTATAATATGCTGTGTTGCTGTAAGTAATGCAAGTCGCGCGTACGATTCTTCGGCATTGCTTTCATCAATAAAACGAAGCTTCGTATTTTCCTTACCTTTATTCCAAAGACTATGGAAAGACGCTGCCACAGAATAGAGATAATAGGCAATACGGTGAGGCTCCCTAAAGTGGGCAGCCACTTCAACAGTTTTAGGATAGTGCGCAAGGGTCTTGATCAAATCAATCTCCGAAGGATCTGTAAGCGTGCTGAGACCCACTTTAAGAATGGCTTGCTCCATATCCGGCCAAAGTACCTTCGCATGACGTAGCACTGAACAAATCCGGGCATGAGCATACTGCACATAAAAAATTGGATTGTCCTTATTCTGCTCCACTACACGAGCAAAATCAAAATCAATGACCATATCATGGTGACGGGTAAGCATAATAAATCGCACAACGTC
Source organism: Alphaproteobacteria bacterium (assembly GCA_019745755.1). Taxonomy (GTDB): domain Bacteria; phylum Pseudomonadota; class Alphaproteobacteria; order Paracaedibacterales; family JAKBAR01; genus JAKBAR01. Next base: position 1,120 of record JAIESS010000218.1, on the reverse strand, counting down.
ACGCCCTACTTTATCCAAGAGGGTCCGAACAGAAATAAATGTTCCTGCACGTTTAGACATTTTAAGCGGCACACCAAATTCAAGAAAATTCACAACGTTATAGCCGCGAATCTGAAGTGTTGCCTTATCATCCGTCATGGCATTCACTGCTGCTGTAATACGGGAAAAATAACCGATATGATCAGCCCCAAGCACATCAATAAGATCCGTGTATCCGCGCTGTACTTTATCAAAGTGATAGGCAATATCCGGTGCAAAATAGGTCCACGATCCATCGGATTTTTTAAGAGGACGATCCACCGTATCGCCGTAGTTCGTGGATCTAAAAAGAGTTTGAGGACGTGGCTCAAAATCATCAATGACCTGGCCTTTAGGTGCTTCTAGCATACCAACATAGACATCCCCCTTTGCTTCGAGGAAAGCCAAAGCGTCATCAATTTTGCCAGCCTTTGCAATGGCCGCCTCGGACGTAAACGTATCCATGATAACACCAAGCCCCTCAAGGTCTTGCTTAATTCCCACCATAGCTTCTGCCACGGCAAATACACGAATATCCGTCAACCACTCATCTTCTTGCTTATTTAAATAGATATCCCCTTTTTCAGATTTAAGCTTCTCAGCCATGGTTATGACATAGTCACCGGGGTAGAGCCCATCAAAGGCACTCTCCGGCACATCCACACCCAATAATTGCTGGTACCGTAAATGCACTGATCGTGCCAGCGTATTCACCTGGCCGCCGGCGTCATTAATATAACATTCCCTATGCACATCATAGCCCACAGCCTCAAGAGTGGATGCAATGGCATCGCCTAAGACGGCATTACGGCTATGCCCCGTATGAAGGGGCCCCGTAGGATTGGGCGACACAAATTCAATATGCACTTTTTTGCCGGCACCGAATTGATCGGGTCGATATAAAGGACCCTTTGTGGTCATGAGCTTTAGCTGATCCTGCCAAAAACTGAGTGGTAACGTAATATTAATAAATCCAGGCCCAGCAATCCCTAAGGATGTTCCTTCTGGAAAAACGGGCGATAAAATAGATTGAAGTTTTTCAGCAATATGTCGCGATTGATCCCCTACCTGCTTTGCAAGTACGAGGGCTGCATTCGTTGAC
>JAIESS010000022.1 GCA_019745755.1 Alphaproteobacteria bacterium | reverse complement strand
AAGGCTGGGTTCATTGGTCTTCCCCCTAAAAGGCACAGGCGCCAAAAATGGCGCATCCGTTTCAATAAGGAGGCGCCCCAGTGGAATATCTTTTATTGTATCGCGAAGTTCTTGCGCCTTATTAAAGGTCACAATACCAGAGATGGAGATATAATAGCCAAGGGCAAGTGCGGCATCTCTTAAGTATGGAGATCCCGTAAAACAATGAATTACCCCCCTCGTCTCCTTGTATTGTGTGATAAGGGCGATGGTGTCCTCTTCCGCGTCCCGGGTATGAATGCTCAAGGGCAACCGAGCCTCGAGTGCTGCCTCTAAGTGCTTTTCAAAGCAAAGGCGTTGGCTATCCCTCGAACTATGTTCGTAATAATAATCAAGACCGGCTTCCCCAAAACCAACTACTTTGGGATGTACCGCATGGGACAACAACCATGCCCTCAGCTCGTTTAAGGAAAATTCTTCCAAAGTAACTGCGGCCTCATGGGGATGAATACCCACAGTGCAAAACAAATGCTCGTAGCTTTCAGCGATAGATTTTAAGGGATCAGCCTCTTCTGCTTTCGTGCATATGGTAAGCAGGGTCGAAACACCCGCCGCTCTTGCACGCTCAATAACAGGCAAGATCCCCTGTTCAGCATAATCTTCAAAATTTAAGTGACAGTGGCTATCGATAAACACGAGATCTCCTCCAACTGTATTCTAATGAGAAGTGAAGGGCAGTCTGAACACATATCATGCTGCCCTTGATTTTTTTCAAATTTTCACACGCCCTTTAAGACTTTGTTGACGAATCAAAATAACGTTTATTGAGATCCACAGGATAGCGTTTCTCAGCACCAGCTAAGTAAAGGGCCAGCATATCTTCGATCATACCATTTCTTAAGTGTACAGAAAACTTTTCCACTTCCTCATTTCTGGTTGAGATATTCTCGCGGTCAATTTTATTGATGCGAGCCACTATGTAATCGGGGAATTCTTGATCTTCGAGAGGACCAAAAAATACATCTCCAAGACCCCCTTCATAAAATTGTCCAATAAGTTTTTTTGAAATCTTGAGCTTGCTCGTCTCACTTGGGCCTGATCTTGATATTTTGAGCGGTGACATGCTCAGCCCATTTTTCCTTATAACAGACTCAAAAAGCTCACCTTTTTGAACTGCAGATTTGATGGATACAGCAAGCGCTCGAGCTTCAACCACTGCTTGATAGCGCGTCCAAAATGGCGCTAATTTATCTTTTACAGAATCAAAAGACCGATATTGGGAAGGTATCACATCCGTTACCTCCACTACAAAGAAGTGCCCACTGCCCACGTCGATCAGATCCCCTGGCATGTTCATTTCCTGTAAGAACCCTTGCTTCAATATTGCTTTTTGCAGATCACTCAAAGTAGGAGTTACATCCTTATTCACATCCTTCAATGTGTCCGTCATCCCTGATTGATCCACTTTATTAAAGATGACCACATCAAGATTGTAGGTTTTAGCAACAGTCTCAAGCGCTTGACCTCCTGCAAGGGCATCCTCCACTTCAGTACTGATTTTGTAGATATAATCGTTTACCGCTTGTTGTTGAACGGCACCTTTCAATTCAGCCTTGACCTCATCAAATGAGCGTCCCTTGAATTCGTCTTGACGCGCCTCAAATTCTTGGAGTAGTTTTTGATCTTCAACGGGAACGCTTTTTAACAGGCGATCACGATCAAAAACAAGGGCGCGCATGGAGCGTTGCTCGGACGCTTTAAAATCTTCCTTATGATCATTAAAGAATGTTCGCAGTTCTTCTTCCGTTGGCCTCGCAACCACACGGTCTGGTGAACTTTTAATGACAGCAACCAAAAGGTTGCGCTTTTCATTCTGGAAATTGTAGAGAGGTAAAGCCATTACATCGGGAACATGCATCCCGATCGCAAGAGCTTTAATTATTTCTTCACGCAACATTTCGTTGCGAAGTTTTTCCACATAGCCTTTTTCCTCATAGCCCATGCGATTGATGATGGTCGTGAATCGTTCTTTCACAAAATTCCCCGAATCATCTTGAAACATTTTTTCACTTTGAATTCTGTTTTTCACCATCGCATCCGTCACGACGAGGCCAAGACGTTCGCCTTCCAATTCAAAGAGATTGTCATTCACAAGATGCTGCAGCACCATTTCATCAATGCCCATGATGCTTGCTTGTTTTCGATCAATTTTTTTACCCGTTTGCAGCTGAATCATTTCCGCTTCACGCGCGACTGCCACTTCAAAATCCCGCGCTGTTACCTTGCGTGACCCCACTGTTAATACTGTCTGATTCCCGGGCCCCCCAAAATGACTGATCACATCACCGATACCCCACAAGAAACCAAAAGCAATCGCCAACATGAGGAAGAAGCCTCTAAAAATCCAGGACTTGGAAGCATTGCGAAAAAACTCTAACATTTATAAACCCTTAAACTTAGCACTTAATTAGAAATGCTGCGATTCTACGCAGGTTAGAAGTCTACCGCAACGCTTTTCTTGAATAGGCCACAAATCTAGGCATACAGTAAAATTAAAGTATATTATGAATTTTAAAAGTATAAATGAATAATAAATATGAGGGCAATTATTTTTTTATTGATTTTATAAAACATAGATGGTAGTAAATCAAAACAACTACTTAAAAAGATAGATTCAAAAAAAATTATTTTTACCCTTGAATCTTTCTGATATGACACCCACATGTCATATAAGCTAACAATAGTTAAAAATAGAAAGCCCTATGATGAACCTCAATAAGCTACGTCGGACCATGACTTTGACTGCATCCCTCCTTGGAACAGTCGTCATCTCGTCACAAAGTGGTGCCCATGCGAAGTTAACCGGGGAAGACGACGATCATCCCTCTCTCTATACCCTTAAGGGCGAAAGCAGTTCGCGCGCTGATGTCATGATCAATAAAACGGCTAAAAAAGACGCCGTCAGCGAAGAGGCATTAGAAAGCCAAAGTATTGCCGTTGAGTCCTCCTTGAGTGAACAGGTCATACAGGCTGCAAAAAAAGCAAAAAATCGCCTCAATTCAAGTTTGAGTGAAGATGAGCCTTCCAATGAATGGGGCAAGAAAGAGCACCCTGCTGCCTTAAGAATAAGGCATACAACAAGCATCGTGGATGGATCTATGGCAGAGGAAACACCTCTCTCATTTGGCCCCTTAAGTACCGAACCCTCAATTCTGGATCATTGGTTTGATGAAAGCTTTTCAGCTGTAAAAAAATATTTTTCTTAAACTCACCCCCTCTACGAATTCAAAAACCCCTTAAGCTTAAGGGGTTTTTTGTTGCTTAAACGTACATTTTCTTGTAGCTCGTATTGACTTTACGCACTTTAACTGTTTAAGGAAAAAATCCATGCGTCATTTTTTGAGTCTGATGATCATTCTTACAACCCCAACAATGCTTTATGCTGAACGTAACAAACACTATTCAGACATTGATGAGCCTTATCACTCTATGCTTGAGGATAGCGTTGCTCTTCAAGACAAACAAAACAACGAGATCAAAACACTCGTCCATGAAATTCGTCTCCTCCGAAGATCCCTTGAGTCTAAGCAAGATCATCAAGCGGCCTTGATGCAAAAGCAAAACCAACTCCTCGAGCGCATGATAACCGCGCTAGAGTCAAACGTACATCCAAAGGCAGAGACTAAAAAATAAGGTGAGCTAGAAACTCTCTTTCTGTGCGAGTGACTAAAAAATCAATGGAGCCAGAATGCAGATCTGGCCCATTTCAATGCCTCCCCTTAATTGACTATCTTCTCAAAAGTCCTCTACAAAATTGACAAAATGGTTAATAAATTTAAGTTGCCTACAAATTTATGTCGTTAACTAATTTTTTACCAAGGGCCTTCGAGCGGTCAATTTTTAAATTTCTATATTTTCAAATAAAATCAAACGATTGCATGTGTTTTTAGTCAAGAAAGTTATCCTCAGCTTCTGGGGATAATTTTTAGGATAGTTTATATCCAACACCCAAAAATCCTAGGTTTAAATTGACTATTCACGTAAATGCCTCTTTTTTAATCACGCATTGTCCAGCACCTGGCAAAATCCATTATGGCAAAAAATATTGAAAAAATTTTTTAATTTCCCCTTGACCTCCATCAAAACGAGCATGGGTAAAAAGATCAGATGATTTATAAAATTTTGGAACCTAATTTGAGGCACATTCGTGTCTCAAATTATTTTGACAATGACCCACAAGGCGGATAGAAATCACTTTTACTTTTAGTGGTGGAGCGTTAAAATGACAGCAACAACCCCCTTAAGATTGTCACTTGGTTTGTTTGCATGCTGCTTTCTAGCAGAGCAATCAGAGGCCTATGATTATAAACGGCATATTCCAGAAGAATTCAGACATTTCGCACCCGACGATGGAGCTGATGATAAATCAGAGGATCATAAGGACGTAGCAGAAAAGTATGGCCCTGCAGAGTATCGTAAACGCACCTTTTCAACGTTAACCGTTTCTGGTCCCACAACACTCCACTATGTGGATATCAAAAACACTCTCAAGGTGCATGGACCACTGGACGCTCATCACACAACCATGGGTCGCTTAGAGGTGATGGGACCTGTTAATTGCTCTCATACAATCGTTGAAGCTGGATCAACAGTTTTCGGTCCCTTGTACGCTGAACACAGTAATTTTAGAGGTCATCTTCGCATCGCAACAAATGAACTCACGCTCAAACATTCTGACGTATCTGCCATAAGGTTGATTCATAATGACGCCAATCACAAGCGCACCCAAAAGGTTCACTTGCACCGTGGCACGGTGGTTCATGGAGATATCACCTTTGAAGATGGTGATGGCATCGTGATCACACACACGGGAGCTAAAATCATTGGTAACGTTATTGGTGGCGTTATCAAGCACCTTAATTAAGGGCATACACACTACTAATGA
>JAIESS010000157.1 GCA_019745755.1 Alphaproteobacteria bacterium | reverse complement strand
ATCCATCGTTTATGAAAAGGACTATTTTGAAACCTATTTCAAATCCAAAAATAGCGTGATTCTTCTTGTTTTTGATGGGGATAAGGTCGTGGGTTTTTCAAATTCTATTCCTCTGATCGATGAAACACAGGAAATCCAAAAACCCTTTCATGACAAAGATATGAATCCACAGCACTATTTGTATATTGGCGAAGTTATGATACAGCCTCCTTATCGCGGCAAGGGGTTGCTGCGTCAATTTTTTAATTATCATGAGAGGAGGGCAAAAAAGGAAGGATATTCACGCCTTGTTTTTATGACGGTGGACCGACCAAAGACACATCCTTTGCGTCCCACAGATTACCGGCCACTTGAGCCCATTTGGGCGCACTTTGGATACAGTGTTCTTGACAGAGCATGCGTTAATTTAAAATGGAAACAAATAGATACCCATAATGATGAGAAGAATAAACTGAGCTTATGGATAAAAACGGTAGAGGCATAAATATATGTTTAACTGGCATATTTTTCTTGACATTAGGGGTCATGAAAGTAATAATAACGGCACGTTTGATTTGGAGTTAGAACAATGAAAATAGCAAACTCGCTAAAGACTTTAAAAAGCCGTCATAAGGATTGCAAAATTGTACGTCGCCGTGGTCGCGTTTACGTGATTAACAAAAAAGCGCCGCGCTTTAAGGCACGCCAAGGTTAATTAAGGGGGCTGGCCCTTTGGGCTCGTCTTAGACGAACGACAAAAAAGGTTCCTGGATTCAGGAGCCTTTTTTATTTGTGCTTTGACAAGCATCATCGTATCATGCTGCGTAGTTATTGATTTTATTTCCCTGCACATTGGCAAAAGAAGGTAATCGAATGATACGATGGAAAGCTTATAGCATGAGACTTTTTGCACTCATATGTATCATGTTTGGTCTTCAGAGCTGTCAAGATGAGGGTGAAAAAATCACCGTGTATACCTCCCTCCCGGAACGGGATTTTCAGGAAATGATTGTTGCATTCAATGCTGTTCACCCGGATATTAAAATCAGTTTTTTCCGCACGGGAACAACAGAATTGATGTCCAAACTCGATGCTGAATTCCTTGCCGATAACCCAAAAGCCGATGTCCTTCTTGTCTCTGACGATATAGTTATGACGCTTTTGCGCGATAGAGAAAGACTTGAATCTCTCAATGAAATCGACACAACACATCTCCCTGAAAATTCGTATGATTCGAGCAAGAGTTTTTTCGGGACAACACTCCTTGGCACAGGCCTTGTTTGTCACAGCGACTTTACTCCCCCATCCCAAAGCCTCCATGCACTTACATACCCTGAAATGAAAGAAAAAGTGGTGATGCCAAGTCCCGTATTTTCAGGAACATCGGCGGTTAACCTCAGTGTTTTTGCTGCTCACAATGATTTTGGTTGGGATTTTTGGAAAAAATTCCTCCAAAACAACCCCCTTCTTGTCAAGGGGAATGGTTCTGTTCTTGATATGGTTGCAAAAAAAGGCCGCATGTGTGGACTCATCGTCGATGTGTTGGCTTTAAATGCCATAAAGGACGGTGCAGGCCTTAAATTCTTTTATTTTGATGAAGGGGCCCCAATTATTAGGGAACCGATTGGCATATTAAAAGGAACAAAGAACTACAAAAACGCTCTGACATTCGTCACATTTATTTTATCAAAAGAAGGGCAGGAAAAATTGGCAAGTCTCGGTTTTCGTCCCATACGAAGGGACGTACCTATTCCAAAAATCTATGAAATGGTAGGACCTCTCAATGAAATGCCCATGGATGCACGTCACATTTTAAACAGGATTGAACGCGATCGCATTGAATTTTCTAAGGCACTGCATTAGAGAGATTGGGGTCATCTTTTATAATTTAAGAAGTGATCTATATATACTCTAAATCTTTAGGACACTCTTTTGTAAGGCGACAAGCTCATCCACACCCTTTTGAGCAAGGGACATCATCTTTTGAAGATCTGCATTGGGAAAGGCTTTTTTCTCGGCGCAAGCCTGAATTTCAATAATATCGCCGGAGCCCGTCAGGATAAAGTTCGCATCGACGTCCGCATTGGAATCCTCAACATAATTCAAATCGAGTAGTGCTTCATCGTTTAGCATACCACATGAGATGGCGGCAACCTGATCCAGGATCGGAAATTCTTTAATAATTTTTTGATTCATGAGGCGTTGCATAGCTTGATACATGGCAACATATGCCCCTGTGATACTCGCTGTACGGGTGCCGCCGTCGGCTTGCATAACATCACAGTCAATTTTTATGACGCGCTCACCCAGTTTTTTGAGATCCACAACAGTGCGAAGGGATCGCCCAATAAGGCGTTGAATTTCTTGGGTGCGACCGGTTTGCTTGCCCTTGACGGCTTCGCGATCCACGCGTTGTTGGGTAGAGCAGGGGAGCATACCGTATTCTGCCGTAATCCATCCTGTCCCCTTGTTGCGCAAAAAGGCGGGGACCTTTTCCTCCACCGTAGCTGTGCACATCACATGGGTATCTCCAAATTTAACGAAACAGGAGGCAAAAGCGAATTTTGCAAAGCCTGGGCCTAAAAATACAGGACGGAGATCGTCTGCTTGTCTTTTATCGATGCGCATGAAACAATGATGTAAGTGTTGACGTACTCTATTCCGTTTACTACATAAGAGGGAGTGAAATAAAGGAAATTCCTATGGCATTTGCTGATTTAAATAAACGGTCTCTTGATATTTTCAGGAGCCTCGTTGATGCGTATATCGAAACGGGGGAGCCTGTGGGCTCTAGAACGATCTCAAGACGACTTGAATCATCGTTGTCCCCGGCTACTATTCGCAATATTATGGCGGACTTGGAAGATGTTGGCCTTCTTTATGCGCCCCATACATCAGCCGGTCGTTTGCCGACGGATGCAGGGTTGCAGTTTTTTGTGCATGGCCTCCTTGAGGTGGGTGATTTAAATGCTATTGATCGGGGTAAAGTCCAAGATGCGTGCAAGGCGTCCGGAAAAACCATTGAGGATATCTTAGAGCGTGCGTCCACACTTTTGTCGGGTCTTTCGCAGTGCGCGGGTATTGTTCTTGCGCCTAAAATGGAAAGCCCACTCAAACAAATTGAGTTTGTGCACTTGGGGGGGCAAAAAATTCTTGTTGTCCTGATCACTGAAGAAGGTGTTGTTGAAAACCGTATTGTGGAGCTCCATACGTCTTTCTCTCCGTCTATCTTTGTCGAAGCGGGGAACTATCTCACTAAAAAGCTTGCAGGGAAGACTTTGAGTGATGCCAAACGCCTTGTGGAGAATGAGCTTGCCCATCACCAGGCTCAGTTGGATACACTTACATCCAAGGTGATTCAAGAAGGCCTTGCTGTGTGGTCGGGTGGGGAGGCAACACGAAGCCTCATTGTGAAGGGACAAAGCAACCTTCTTAACAATGTAACCATGTTGGATGAGATTGATCGCATTCGTGGTCTTTTTGATATTTTAGAGTCCAAGGAAAATTTTGTTGATCTTCTTGATGCGGCTATTAAAGCAGAAGGTGTTCAAATTTTTGTGGGAGCAGAACACGAACTTTTCAAACTATCCGGTTGCTCCATTGTTGTGGCACCTTATAAAAATGCCCACCAACACATTGTTGGCGCCATTGGCGTCCTTGGCCCCACCCGCATGAACTACAGCAAAGTCATCCCTCTTGTGGACTACACAGCGAAGATTGTGGGAAAATTGCTGGGCGGGGAGTAAGATTAAATCTTTTTAAATGCATCAATGAGTGCTCGGAGGTCCTTGTGTATAAGGCCATGAGTCAGCGTAATACGCAAAAGATTCACGCTATCTTTGTGATGACTATGTGAAGGTTCCGCGGTGACCAAAATCCCTTGTTCATAAAGTGTCCGGCACGCCTTTAAAAAAAGTGAATTGTTAGGTAAAGCAATACTTATTATGGGAAAGGGAGTTGTTTTTTGATAAATGGATAGGCTAGGAGAGAGTGAACTGAGTTGACTTTGAATAAAATGTGTCATCTCAAACAGTTTCTGACGACGATGATCCCCATCATCATCATTAATATCCATCGCTTTGAGAAGGCCCATCATAACGGAGCCTTGCCCTGAAATGCCGAGATCATGGGGTGTTGCATGGTGCAGTAAAAATTCTTTCATTGGAGCACTGCACGCAATAAAAGCACCAGGAAGACCATAAGCTTTTGAAAAACATCCGACATAAAGAATAGTTTCGTAATCGCAGCCAAAATATCTGACAAGGCCATTGCCACGTTTACCATAAGGATAGTCAGGGCTTGGATTTTCCCCCACAACACCAAAACCGTGAGCATCATCAATATAGAGAAGTGTTTTGTGTTTTTTTGTCAAAAGATCAAGGGCTGGAATATCGGCGTAGCTACCATTCATGGAATTAACGCCGTCTGTAATAATGAGTTTTGTTGAGTGTGTTGATCCTTGAAGAAGAGCATCAAGATCGTTTGTGGTGCGCCATGTGCAAAGGGTGGCTCCTTTCTCTTTTGCAAGAAGTGCCCCCTCATAGGAGGACATATGGGACGATTTTTCAAATGCAATGAGTGCATCCGTATGACCCGCAAGCGCAGGGATCACCCCGTGATTAAGAAGCGTTGTTGAAAGGAATATATTCGCTGAAGGTGCCCGTACAAGATCCGCAAGGCGTTTCTCAACTTCTGTGAAAATATCAAAAACCCCTACGGTTCTAGACCAGGGAACAACATTACCGTATTTTTTTAACCCGGATATTTGTGCATCAACAATAGCCGGATGTATATCAAAACCAAGGTAGCCTTGTGTACTAAAATCAATAAGATGATGGTTAGAATCATCGATAATATGACGCCCCTTCATGGACGTGATGTTAAGACCAAGAAGGGGGTTCATACTATCCATTGAGGAGGGCATCCTTTTTTGAA
>JAIESS010000196.1 GCA_019745755.1 Alphaproteobacteria bacterium | reverse complement strand
GACTCACTTATTTTTTCTAACGAAACGACTTCCTGTTTTTCTATTTTTGAGTGTCCATGCGGATGATGGATGGTCAAGTGATGTTCAGTATTTTTGAGCTTGGAATCTCGTTGAATTATAATGCTGAGATTGTATTTAGACTCAAGCTCAACAAGGGTCTGTCGTTTTTGATTAAGGAGGTAAAGATCCACATCCGCTGGCACGGCTACATGTAAATTCGCGCCAGGATTAGCAAGAGCAGCCCCTTCTAATTGACGTAGCACAAAAAGCGCCATGGATTCTACAGAGCGAACAAAACCAGCACCGTGACAGTGTGGGCATTCCCTTGTATTTGACTCCATAAGGCTTGGGCGAAGACGTTGGCGGGACATTTCCATCAATCCAAATTGGCTAATTTTACCTAATTGAATACGTGCGCGGTCCCCTTGAAGAGATTCCTTAAAGACACGCTCTACTTGGGCAACATGTCCCCGATCATTCATGTCGATAAAGTCAACAACGATAAGCCCTGCAAGATCACGCAGGCGCAGTTGACGGGCGATTTCTCTTGCTGCTTCAATGTTTGTTTTAAGGGCAGTTTCGTCAATGTGGCGTTCCCGCGTGGCTTTGCCGGAGTTTACGTCGATGGCGACCAGGGCTTCTGTTTGAGCCAACACAATGGATCCACCGGAAGGAAGGGATACAGAAGGTTGGAACATTTCATCCACAAGATCTTCAATATGGTATTTTTGAAAGAGTGGGACTTGTTTTTCTTTGTATTGAATAACTTTTTTTGCCTGACTGGGCGACATGGTCTTCATAAAGGCTTTGGCGGCTTTATAAGCTTCATCACCTTCGATATAGACGTGCTCCATATCCTTTGTGAATGTATCACGAAGAGCACGTTTGATTAAATCACCCTCAGCATAAATGAGCTCAGGTGCAATAGATACTAGGGTTTTTTCACGAATGTCAGACCAAAGACGCAGGAGATATTCAAAATCTTTTTTAAGCTCAGTTTTATTTTTATCACTCCCAGCGGTGCGCACAATAAGGCTCATCCCGTCTGGAATATCGATGGAATCAAGAATCGCACGAATGCGTGCACGATTTTTTGTGTCACTTATCTTGCGTGAAATACCACCACGGCGCTCCCCTGAGTTAGGCATATGGACACAGTAGCGACCGGGAAGAGACAAAAACGTTGTAAGGGCCGCTCCTTTACCGCCACGTTCTTCTTTAACCACCTGAACAAGCATAATTTGGCGACGCTTAATAACTTCTTGGATTTTATACCGGTATCGGTTGGGGCGCTTGCGAACGGAGTCCTCATCAAAATCATCATCATCAGCTGATGGTGTTATCACCTCGTCTTCTACATCATTAGATGTGACAGAGTCATCAATAACGCTATCCTCATCCAAAGCAACATCAAGGGCATGGGATGCATTCTCGATATCAATGGCTGATGATTCTTCTTTTGTAAGAGACTCAGGTACATCAATGACCTCAGGACGATCACCGACAGGAATATGGTAGTAGTCGGGGTGAATTTCTCCGAAAGGTAAAAAACCCTGACGATTGCCCCCAAATTCAACGAAAGCAGCTTGGAGAGAAGGCTCAATACGAATAACCTTTGCGAGGTAGATATTGCCTTTTAGTTGTTTTTTATTAAAACTTTCTGTTTCGAGCCCTTCAAGACGTTGGCCATCCATGATGGCCATGCGCATCTCTTCAGGATGGCTCGCATCGATAAGCATTTTCTTTGCCATGAGACTAAAATCCTAAATGTTATGCTTTTTTGTGAATCCCTGACAAAGACGCTATGACAAGCGCAAATGCTTGCTCTCGTATAAATATGACTGAAAGAACGGAAGAGGGTACTTAAAAAAGCGATGTGTACAAAACTATGGGGACAGGGAACAAAGTGCGACGCGGTCGGGCGCTCAAACATGAAAACCATAACGCGCCCTCCTTTTTACTACTTTGATGTCATTTGCAAAACCCATAGGACAAATAAATCACAGGCTGGCCTTTTTTTAAAGAAAAATCGTATTTAATTGAAAAATCCTAAGATTAAAAATATGCCCAAGCAAAGGAAATAAGCTGTTATGAAAGGTGCTTTATCCTTTTGTGTCATAAAATGATAAGCAATGAGAGTTCCGCCAAGAGCTATAAAAAATCCTGGCAGGTGATGCATGGGAAGAATAAGGGGCGTGAGACACAACAATACAGTATCAGCAAACGCCAAAAATTTTTTTTTCAAAAACAGTTGAATGCCATAAAAAATCCCCCCCGCACCAAAAGTCATGACGCCTGTTGATGCGGAGGGTGTGTAAATAATAAGAAAAAGCACACATACTATCAAAACATCCAACAGTCGCACAGTCCTTGACCTATAATCGTCAAAGGCCATGCGTCCAATGAAAAAGAAAAGGATAATATATATGAGCGCTATGATAATATTTTGTCCTTCTCACTAAGAATAATCATCGAAAAATCCTTCAACCATATTCCAAAATGTATTAAAAAGATTTGCTCTAGGCTGTCTTGCTTGTTGGGTCCTTGGAGGTGTTGCGCTACTCATTACTTTAACTTCGGGTTTTTGATGGGTCACTTTAACATCATGTTCTTCCTGATTCTCTGTAACAGGTTCAAAGTGAGTGTCAGCCCCCATCAACATACGCGTGGGGTGTGTATACCAAAGCCAAGGGTAGTGATGTTGTGAGTCTCCAAACATTGTAGGTACAGGCATTGCCCCATAAAATTCTTCATTACTTATGGGCCATGTCTGTTGTGGTGCGACGTAATCTTTCCAATCGAGTGTCTGGTACATGGGAAATCGTTTTAATTGCTGTGCGAAAGCCATGATCATGAGCTCACTTGGTGAATAAGTACGGTGATATTGGCGCACCTCAGGCACCCTAATGTTTTGAAGGAATGGGTTGGGCTCATAGGGAATAATAGCGCGACTTTTATCCTCAACCCACTCAGCTTTGGGTGAGAGGGGTGACGGCATAGCTATGGAAGGATTTTTGTTGGTAGCAATTGATTTTGAAACATGGCCCCACATTGAAAAAGGTGCATAGGGAACAATGGCCCAATCGTTATGTTCTATGCTCGCTGTTGCTTGCGCCTGGGGCCTAGGCATTGGTGTATTGTCATGGCTTGATGATTCACTCTCATCCTCCTCAAAAAAACCAAATAATGGGCGAAGTGTAACAGTGTTTAATGGGGATGAAGAAAGTTCAGGAGCATGAATTTTAACACCTTTTGATGTGTGCTTTTTATCATAAACAACCAAACTTCCCTCGTTAGTTTTAAATAATTTATTTAAAATTGTTTTTTTTGACTCCCTTTTTTCAATTGCGCTTCCTGGAGAAGACCAAGAACGCGCTGTCCTTCCACCTTGAAGGCCTCAACATCAGCTGTATTTGTGATATCGTCTGTTGTATGCCCGGTTGCCATTGTTTCAAGTGCTTCAGTAAGGCTTTTTATTTTTCTTTCAATAACAAGTAAGGAAAGTTGCCCAACATAAAGAGGCGTTACCTCTGATAAACTTGCTTTTTTAGGAAAGATATTTGGAATATCCGCTGCGCGTTTTCTGGCGGATCTCCTTAATTGAGGGAACTCTTCCTTTTTATCAACCTCTTGGACGAGGTTGGTCTGTGTCGCCACAACTGGTTCAGAGACTATTTTTTCAGGAACAACCACGTTATCTGTTGCTTTTAAATCGACACCTTGAACGGGAACCTGATTTACCGCTTCATGAACAATGGTTTTTTGATCAACATCATGAAGATCTTCATCGTCATCGCTTATTTCATTTGCATCCACCTGTTTTTTTGTGTCAATGGAGTCAACTATTTTTTGTTCCGGTGAAAACAGTTGGCTTTTGGTTAAAATTACTTCAGGAACCTGAAATGCATCACCAAAAATAATCTTACCCAGTGCCTCATCTTGACCCACGACATTCGCTACAAATGTATTGTAAGCACGGGTTGCATTGTCTGTTGAGATCAAAGGGTTAATGTGTTGTTTTGCTTCCCATGAGCGTGGATGCTCGTAGCCGAGTTTATAACCAAGGGTGTTGAAAACACCATGGGTTGTGAGACTTGGCATCCAGCTTTTATCACGCCATGTTTTTTCCTTAGAAAGCTCCACAGGGAAAAGAGCAAAAGTATCCGTGTCAATGTCCGCAACTGTCCCGGATGGTGCACGAAGGATTTCACTAAATGTGAGTATCGTTTGCCTCATTTCAAGCTGTTTGGCGCGACGTGCAGCAATTGTCTCCAGAAGTTTACGCTTATTTTCAGACAAGTCCTTTTTAAAATCATTATCTTCCTCTACTGTGTTTTCAGCAGTGGATTGTTGATCAGCAATGTTTTTTCCTAATTTAACAAGCTCACTGATACTATTGCTAATAGCAAGAAGATCATCGGTATGCTTTTTTACAATATCAACAAGGGCATTTTGAGCCATAAAGGCGTAGACTACATTAAGGGATTGATCTTTCAAAAGGTTTTTACTTTTCTGACTAATCTCCTTTTGCTTTGCCGATGTAGAAAAAAGAACAGATTGCGTTAAATCATCCGTTTTCACACCGCTGGTGCGATCTTTGTTTGTTTGTGCTGTCTTTTTTTCAATGTACTTGACGAGTTCTTCCATCTGTTCATGCTCGATGGATGTACGGGATTTTTTCACATCCCTCATATCCTTTGGAAGAGATGTATCACTGGTTGGAAGAATGCTTGGTGTGTTAAGCGATGTGAGTTCTTTTTGATCAAGCTTAAACAGTTGATCAACATCACTGAATAATTTAACAAATTTTTCGTCATAGGCTTGAAGGCCAGATTTTTTATACAGGTGGCGTTGTGTAGCGCACACAAGGAACCATAATCCGCTGTAGAGATCTTCGGTCATTTT
>JAIESS010000215.1 GCA_019745755.1 Alphaproteobacteria bacterium | reverse complement strand
TGCTTCGTGACGACGTTCCTCTCTTCAACGCTCTTCTCAACGATTTCTTTCCTGCACTTTCACGCCTTGAAAGCGTGCAAGAATGAAAAATTCACCAATATACCAGTCAATATTCGGGGTCCAGCATCCCTTTTTAATCAGCACAAAACCAGCGAGCTCACCATCTACCTTAATCAAAAAAGGATAGCGTCCCGCCTCATTAAAATAACGCCTCACATTATCAAGGAGACGTTGGTGATGATAGCCAATATTTTCACCTTCCTCTTTCCCTTCAAAGGGCCAGCCGCAATAACGCGACACATCATAGATATAAAAAGGCACCATTTTTTCAACTGTGGGAAAATCAGTCAACGTGGCTTGTGTGAGAGTAATGGTCATATATTATACTCGTTTTATCATAATCAACCCTTTAGTTTGATCAAAGTAGCCGCCATCTTGGGTGAATTCGTTCATTATATCAAAACCTGCTTTTTCATAAACATGAATAGCACGGGGATTATTGAGGTAGGGATCGATGAGAAATATATCCGTTGCGGGTTCGATTTCTTGTGAAAAATAATCCATAAACGCGGTCAGCGTTGATGCAGCATAACCTTTGCAAAAGAAGTCCACGTTGCCAATACAAAAGTCTAAACAAATGGTCTTGCCAGATGGTGAGAGATAGGGGGTCAGGTAGGCCGGGGGATTCGTTTCCTTATTTTCTTCGTGGCTTATTATAAAAGCATAAGGGATATCGTTCATGCGCCCTATCCAATAGGTATTCATTCCCCCAAAATAAGGTGATGGTTCTTTGCGACCATCCATGAAATTAAGGATATCATCTTTGTGCTTTTGGCTATTATCCCAAAACTCCTTAATATGGGGTTTCTTCAGCCAGTCGAAGATCGCAGCCTGATGCACCTTTGTGGCTTTTTCAAATGTAATGGTCATGGATGCTCCTCGAATAAACCTAAATTCTTTTAGCAAAAATCATATCAAACAGCCTTTTGCATTCATTCCTGAAATTATCCGCCCAAAGACCTTTAAGGTGTGCATAAAAAACAGGGTCAGCTGCTTCGATATGCGGGAGCGCTTTATAGATTGACATGGTCCACACACACTTTTTCTCAAACCAATAGCGAATCATACGCTCATAAAAATCCCCAAGATAATAGTTGCGAATCATAAGGTCGTCACCTCGGGAAAGCAATCTGGACATTAGCCGTGTTGTGTAATTGAAACGGTTTGTCCATTCGTGTTCCAAAAGAGCTTCAGGGCCAGCATCAAAAACCCTTTTTGTCTCAGCCATTATACACTCCCCCCACATCTTCTCATGATCGTAAAGCAATTGAATGGGCCAAATGGGAGTGTTCCCGGTCTTTAGAACATGTATGTCTGGAAAAAGACCACAAATATCTAACGCGCATCCTTTAAAAATATGAGGCTGAGCAGTGACGGGATTATCCAGAATAATAACGAGGTCATAATCACTTGTCGTAACAGCATCCCCGCGCGCCCGCGATCCATGGAGAAGGATGGCATGGGGCGAATAAATCTGCATAAGGTGCTGGGTAATAGACTCGATCATGAATGGTCTTTCAGATACATCTTCATCCCCACATGGCTGGCCTCAAAGCCAAGGCATTCATAGAATCTATGGGCATCATGACGACGTACATTCGAGGTAAGTTGAAGAATTTTTGCACCTTTTGACATTCCATAATCAATGGCGTGCTTTATTATCCATGTTCCAATTCCTTTAGAACGATAATCTTTTAAAACGTGCACAGCCTCAATCTGTAAACGAGGTGACCCTATGAATGTGAGGGAGGGCAGTAGAATCAGGTGACATGTGCCGACTATTTCATCCCCCATCTCCACCACCATAAGATAGTGGTGAGGATCTTTATCAATCTTGTGAAAGGCATCAACATAACGGGAGTCGGGTATGTCTCCGAGGATTTCCCGGGTTTGTCCAAGATCGTCCTCCATGAGCAACATTACAATGGTTGTTAGATCATGAAGAGTGGCTTTACGATGTGTGAGGGTAAGCGTCATTGAACGACTGTTCCTTGATGAAAAATAATCTGCCATTGTTGTTCCTTGAAGCGCCAGATGGAGGATCTCAGGGATTTTCTACCTTCTTCAATAAGGGTATATGTTACAAGCATGATAGTTTGCGACAATTCCGTCACTATAAAATGCTCAACAGTAAAATTACGGTTGGTTTCCAAGGGTAATGAATGAAGAGTAGCTTTTTTATTATACATACGTCCAGCACATCCAAACTCAACAAAATCATCTGCGATGAGCCTGTTGAGTCGTACAACTGACTGTCTTGTAATGGGATTAAGAAGAGATAATTCCAAGGCGTAGATTGTGTCTTTCATGCTTTCTCTAATTATCTTATGAACGTTAACCAAATCCATAATACAATTTCATTTTTCTAAACAAATAAGATTTTTACCCGCTAACCTTCCAATTGATATTAAATCTTGTTAAACTTCGGTCAAATGCAATTCAAGGCTATAAAAGGAATAGAAGATAATGCAAAGCTTCGATGTGATTGTAATTGGTGGAGGCCCAGCGGGCTATGTGGCGGCTATTCGTTGTGCCCAGCTAAAACTAAAAACAGCCGTGGTGGAGCGTGAGCACTTGGGTGGCGTTTGCCTTAATTGGGGGTGTATTCCCACGAAGGCATTGCTCCGAAGCGCAGAAGTGAAACATCTCATTGATCATGCGGATGCCTATGGTTTAAAAACAGCAAAAGCTGAGATTGACTTGCCCAAGATTGTGAAACGTTCGCGGGATATAAGCGGACAACTTTCTTCCGGTATTAAGCACCTTCTCAAGAAAAATGGGGTGACGCATATTGAGGGGCATGGACGTCTTGACGGTCCTACAAAAATCATTGTTGATAAAAACGGTAAAAAAGAAACCTATGCTACAAAACATGTTATCCTTGCCACAGGGGCGCGGGCACGTACACTACCGAATCTTGATGTTGGTAAACATATTTGGACAGCTAGGCACGCCATGACGCCTGAAACGCTACCAAAATCCCTTGTTATTATTGGATCCGGCGCTATTGGTATTGAATTTGCATCGTTCTATAATACGCTTGGCGTAAAGGTAACTGTCGTAGAAATGCTGGATCGTATTCTTCCTGCAGAAGATCCTGAAATCTCAAAATTGGCTCTGGAATCCTTTAAAAAACAAGGTATTGAGTTCTACCTTAGCACGAGCCTTGAAAAAGTGGATGAGACAAAAACGGGCGTCAAAGCTCATCTCAAAAATGCAGACAAAGAGACTGTGCTAGAAGCCGATAAACTTCTCCTCGCCATTGGCATTGTAGGGAATACAGAGGATCTTGGCCTTACAACAACGAAAATTCAGATGGATCGCACGCAAATTAAAATAGACTGTCATTGTCGCACGAATGAACCCACAATTTTTGCTGTGGGAGACGTAGTAGGCGCACCGTGGCTTGCTCACAAGGGAAGTCATGAGGGGATTTTAGCGGCGGAGACCATTGCTGGCCTTAAGACAAAGCCCATGAAAAAGGATAATATTCCAGGATGCACCTATAGCATGCCGCAAATTGCAAGTATTGGTCTTTCTGAAGCGAAGGCGATGGAGTATACGAAAGCCCAAAACGATACGATTAAAATTGGCCGTTTTCCCTTTATGGCCAATGGTAAGGCTCTTGCCATGGGGGAGGGGAGTGGTCTTGTGAAACTGATTTTCGCAAAGAAAACGGGAGAGCTTCTTGGGGCCCATATGATCGGTGCAGAAGTGACGGAGCTCATCCACTCTATGGCGTTATGTAAGACATTAGAGGCGACGGAAGAAGATATTATGCACACCATCTTCCCGCACCCAACCCTGTCTGAAATGCTTCACGAAGCAGCGTTAGCAGCCGATGGCAAAGTGATTCATTTTTAGATTCTATTCCAATGATTTTTCTGAGATGTTTTATTAATCTGCCCGTAGAATCTATTAATTTTGTTTAATAATATAAAAGTGAATGGCACCTATGAAAAAAATTATCCTCATAACAGTTCTCTTAGTGATGTTCTTCTTACAACAAGGATTCAGTTCACAAAAAAGCGAGGACTCAGAAAAGCCTAAGCCCACGCTGACAACAGCCTCACCTTTTTCCGATAATACCATTTCGAACGGTGACATCTATGTTCTGTATCATTGTCTATGTCAAGACTTAGGTGTAGGACATGAACCATTCTGCACCCTCGAAGAAGGTCAAATTCTTATTCAAAAACTCTTTGCAGGAATACGAACTGAGCGTGATGAAGCGTTGGAAAAAGTAATGCAATTAAAGAATGATGTCGAGGAATTGAACGAAGAGCTTATTGCGTTGCAGGAGGTGTGTGAGAATCAAGTGAACCTGATGACAGATCAATTATCATTAATAAAACAACAGTCTGAAGAGGCAAAGAAAAATTCGGAAGAACAATTGAGTATTGCAAAAGAAGACGCAGAAAAAACAAGAAAATCCCTTGAAATGCTTGCTGAGCTTTTATCAAAATAGAAGGCTCAAGCTATAACAGTGGGCGATACATCTAATACACCTGAGACAAATTCAGCGGAGATAATGACCACAAAACAGCATAGTCCTCGATAGAGTAAGAAATAGATTCGCCCAATCATTGAATTCTTGATTTATATTGATACTTACATCAACGGTTTGTAATCCAAGAGAATTCTCATTGAACTAGATGAGATTAATACCATCGCGTTTAGGAATAACGTAAAAGGTTCATCCGAGGCGCAAGGCGTTATTGGCGCATTTGAGGGCGTACTCTTCCGGTGCTCCACTTTTTTAGGTACAGCGACACTCTAAGAAAATCTAAGGTGATAGAAATA
>JAIESS010000149.1 GCA_019745755.1 Alphaproteobacteria bacterium | reverse complement strand
TAAAATGATCAAACATTTAACGGATCGTGTTCAGCAGGCGCGTATCATGGATGAGAAAATACTTGCCGCTAAATATGAAATTGCATTATGGAATCTTATCATCAATGGTGAGACAGATCGTGAAACAACCCACTATGATAATCAAGAAATTGAAACAACCGTTCAAAAATCCTATGGCATTCGCTCCACGGGACCAACGCCTGATGAACTCCCCATTATGATGGCGGCCATCGATCAGCTTGCCATTAGTGCTAGCGAAAAATCCTGGGCGACTATTCCCACTCATTGGACACTTATTCAGCTCAAAAACAAAGAAAATTTGGGGCACTATAATGGTGCAAAACGTCTTCTTGAGGAAGCCATAAAAAAATATAATCCAAAGGGCGCGATTCAGATGCCCCAAGGAAAAACGCTTCACCCTTTTCAAACAGTTTTAGACATAACAACTTCTAATGCTGGTGCTGATTTTATGTTTCCTTATAACGATTCAGCCTTCCGCGGTGTTATCTACGTAAATGATACTGTAGAACATGCCATTCAAAACAATTCCCTTAGAGGGCAATCCATTAAAGATATATGCCCATGGGTAAAGCGCGCTTGGGTTGGTTGGGATACAATAGGAAAACCTGGCGTAAAAGATTTCTTTGGCGCCATGGATATTAGATCACAAACCCAAAATAGCAGTGGTACTTTGGATGTGCGTATGTTTTATGCAAGCGGATCTTTTGACGAAGATAGGGGCATTCCTATTGCCAATTGGGGAGATTATTTGGATACCAAGGATGAGTTGTCATTAGGGGATGAAACCTACAGGCCCACCATAAAAAGGGTGCAGGCGGCGTCCCCCCAAAGCAACAACACATCTGCCACTACACAACCTGTGACACCCTACCGTCAGGATATAAGCGTCACTATGAACGAGGATGGCGATTATATTGTCGAGGAGTATAGTGAATCATCCACATCATCCAATGTTGCTGGTCATCATCAAAGATCAACAAGCACTGCACGCATTTCACCTAAAGACTGGATTGCTTATTGTAATGCTCGAGGATGGGATCCATCGACAATACGTATTGAGAGAGCTAAAAGAGCAACAAAGCAAAGCATAAGCTCTGCTGATGTCCTACTTGGAGGGATGGGAACCAATCCACTTCAAGATCTTAAGTGATTATTACAATAGGTGGTGGAATAAAAAGGGGAAAACCTCCGAAAATAAGGAGGATGCCCACCGCTTTTACTTTAAAAGTATGTGAATCCCCGATTAAGGGCTCCCGAACCCCTTAGCTAGAAGATTTTTAGGCGTCAGTAAAACGACCAAGCCTTATAGAAAGCCCCCATGGATAGCTATTCTTTTTTTGGGTCTCGATTAGTATGACTTAAAGAAAAGCATTAAAATACTAGCATAAGAAAGTGGTTGAGCAATTAATAAAATTAAAACAAGGGGCTGACACCTAACATTTAAAAAGTTAGGTGTCAGCCCCTTGTTTTTTAACAGTTTTTTGAAATTTTTCCTTAAAATCTCAATATATGCCCTTAAACGTCAATCTATTTGAGGACGGGCCCTAGTCTAAACACAAAAAGATATGGTTGTCCTATACCCTCTTTTACCCTGCTAACATCACCAATGCTTGGCAAAGCTTTGTTGTTATCGTAAGACGCCTGGAGAGGTTTTCGAAGTCTGTGGTAAGAACGAGTTTTTGATCCGGACGAATTTTTAAAAATTTTGGATTCTTCTGCATATAGGCCATGAGTTTTTCAGGTCTTGCGAAGGTATTTTTATAAAACTGAATAACAAGCCCTTTTGCACCAGCATCAATTTTTTCAATCCCCGCAGCGTAGCACAGCTGTTTTAGCTCAATAATGTTTATAAGATTCGTAACTTCGCTAGGTAAAGGACCAAAGCGATCGATGAGTTCTGCTGCAAAAGCTTCGACAGACTCCTTGTCTTTGAGGCTTGAAAGGCGCTTATATAAACCAAGACGCAAGGACAAATCCCCCACATACGTTTCAGGAATGAGCACAGGAATACCCAAATTTAACGTCGGCGTAAAATCCCCCGTTGTAAGCTCATGCTTCACATCTTCCGTGCGCAAGGATAAAATAGCTTCTTGGAGCATGTGTTGGTAAAGTTCCACACCCACTTCACGGATATGGCCGGACTGTTGTTCCCCTACGAGATTACCGGAACCTCGGATATCCATATCATGACTGGCCAAACTAAAGCCTGCCCCCAAATGATCAAGGCTTTGCAGCACCTTGAGGCGTTTTTCCGCAGCCTCTGTCAAATCCGTGTCTACAGGGACAGTAAGGTAAGCATAACCTTGCTTTTTTGAACGACCAATGCGGCCACGAATTTGATAAAGCTGGGCCAGACCAAAAAGATGGGCCTTATGCACAATCAACGTATTAGCATTGGCAATATCAATACCAGACTCAATGATATTGGTGGACAGAAGAACATCGAAGCGATGATCATAAAAATCTTGGATCACATCTTCAAGATCCGATGGCGACATTTGACCATGAGCCACAGCTATACGAAGCTCCGGCGCTATGGATGTAATTTTCTCTTTCAGCCGTGGTAAATCCTCAAGGCGGGGACTCACAAAGAAAATTTGTCCCCCACGATTAAATTCGCGCATCATCACATCACGCAACAACGTAAAATCTTGCTCCAGCATAAACGTACGCACAGGCAACCGGTCCACAGGGGGGGTTGTAATAAGGCTCATATCGCGAATTCCTGTTAAGGACATTTGAAGAGTTCTTGGAATGGGCGTTGCTGTCAAGGTAAGTACGTGAATGTCAGCCCGAAAAGTCTTGAGTCTTTCCTTTTGCTTCACACCAAAATGATGTTCTTCATCTATTATGAGTAAGCCTAAGTTTGCAAATTGTAATTTATCCGAAAAAACAGCATGGGTAGCAATAACAATGTGTACATTACCCTCTTGAAGCCCCTGCCGTATCTCTGAAGCTTTTCTAGCCTTCACAAGACGGCAAATCATTTCAACATTATAAGGCGTATCCTTAAATCGTGCTTGAAAGTGTGCAAAATGCTGACGGGCAAGTAGTGTCGTTGGAACAACAATAACCACCTGCTGGCCCGAAGATACAGCAATAAAAGCAGCACGCAAAGCTACCTCCGTCTTGCCAAAACCAACATCGCCACACACAAGGCGATCCATAGGCTTGCCGGATATCAGGTCCTCCTCTACATCTGCAATGGCTTGGGCCTGATCGTCTGTTTCAATATAAGGAAACCCTTTGCAAAAGATCTCATACGCATCAGGTTTAGTGTCACAGATAACACCCGTCTTAAGCTGACGTTCCGCTGCTATTTTGAGTAAATAAGCAGCAACCTCAAGAAGTTTAACTTTTGTCTTTGCTTTTTTATGCTGCCACGCGGCTGTTCCGAGCGTATCCACATTAACAATCGCACCTTCTTTTGCAAAGGTTGTCAAAACTTCCATATTTTCAACAGGAAGAAAAAGTTTGTTGGATTCTGCGTACTCAAGCACAAGACAATCGTGCTTAATGCGATCCACAGATACAGTCTCAAGACCAAGATATTTTGCTACACCATGATTAGTATGAACAAGAAAATCACCCGGAGCATAGGCATTAAGTTCACTCAAAAAATGATCGATGGATTCTTGTTTTGATTTTTTCGTTTTTTTGCGCCCCCCAAAGAAAAAAGTATCAGGAAGCAAAATAAAATTATCGGTTTCAACAGCCTCAAGGGCTGGATAAATAAGTCCAACTAAACCAAAGGAAGAGCCTATTTCTGAAAAATGTACTAGAGTCCTTAGTGAAAGATCAAACTCTTGAAAAAGTGCCTTTGCCCGGGCCAAAGCACCATCGGTTTTACACGCAATCACCACAACTTTTTGCACTGATGCTTCTTTAACTTTTTCAACAAGAGCATGCAATCCCATGATTTTTGCATTATCAAAACGAAGCAATGGTCTTACAAAAGGAATCAGGGATTCCTTCACAACTGCTTGTAAATGCACACCTGTTTCAAACATCTCCTCAGACTCATTTTCACTGAGATACAGCTTTTCAGGCCGCAAGGGAGAGTACGGACGCTCACCAATAGACGATTGACATCGCTCTTTATAATAGAGATGGATACGTCCAAACGTATCACACAGTTTTTCCTTAACACCGAAACCCCACACAAATGTTGGTGCCTCGACACAATCAATAATTGTTGCCATATGGGGATAAAAAAGGGGCGTAAAATGCTCCATCCCACCGTAGGACCTACCATTTGAAATCGCCTGATACAAAGGCGCGTCCATGGAACCACCATTACGTCTAAACTCTGTACGAAAAGCCTCAATGGTTGTATCATTAAGCAATAATTCGCTTACAGGTGTAAGGGCAACATCCACAACTTCCTGGGTAGATTGTTGGCTAAGCGCATCAAAAAGACGAATGGACTCAATGTCATCTCCAAAAAAATCAAGGCGGACAGGAGAAGAAAGACTCGGGGGAAAACAGTCCACAATACTTCCCCTAACAGCATAATCTCCCACTTCGTAAACGGTCTCACTACGCCGAAAACCCATATCACGAAAAAATCCAAGGAGACTATCCCGGCTTATCCTATCCCCCATGGCAAGAGTTAAATCATGATGAGCAAGAATTGAGGTTGGCGGCACGCGCTGGAGAAAGCTTTCCACACACAGAACAAGACATACTTTTTTACGAGCACTTTTTAAACGATGCAATGCCAAAAGAGCCTCCACCCGGGCACTTAACACATTTTGAGATGGTGATACGCGATCATAGGGAATACAATCAAATGCAGGCAATGTTA
>JAIESS010000148.1 GCA_019745755.1 Alphaproteobacteria bacterium | reverse complement strand
TTCTATTGATGGCAAAACGGACCTTACTGTGTCGGATAATCAAGTGCAGCGTTTTAGCGCATCTCATTGGCATGTCCAATCCATTGACGGTCATGATATTGACGCCATTCATAGCGCTATAGTAGCAGCACAGCAGTCTGACCGCCCAAGCCTCATCGCCTGTCGCACCCAAATCGCTCATGGGTCCCCAAATAAAGCAGGGTCTCATAATGCCCACGGATCCCCCCTTGGAAGCGCTGAAATTCATGCAACACGAGAGCATTTGGGGTGGACTGCCCCTGAATTTGTCATACCAGAGGATATTTTGCTTGAGTGGCGTCTACCGGGTCAAAAGGGTCACAAGGCTTATACGGCATGGAAAAAAACATTTGATGAACTGAGTCAAGACCAGAAAAAACGTCTCCATTATGGTTGTGAAGAGTATGTAAAAATATTGAAGGAGCCTTTTCAAACACTTAAGAAACAATTTTTAGCTGAAAAACCCAATCAGGCTACCCGGGTTCTATCACAACGCACCCTTGACGTAGCGGCAGAACATTTGCCAGAGATTGTGGGAGGCTCGGCTGATCTAACGACATCAAACAATACAAAGGCGGCATCTCAACAGCCTATAAGTGCTGGCGACTATAGTGGTAGTTATATTCACTACGGTGTGCGTGAGCATGCTATGGCAGCCATGATGAATGGCATGAGTTTGCACAAAGGCCTCATTCCTTACGGCGGCACATTTCTGGTGTTTAGCGATTATTTGCGTCCAAGCCTGCGTCTTTCAGCATTGATGGGGCAGCCCGTAACCTATGTGCTGACCCATGATTCCATTGGTCTTGGTGAAGACGGCCCCACCCATCAACCGGTGGAGCATTTAGCAGCCCTTCGCCTTATCCCAAATGTGCATGTGTTTCGTCCCTGCGATGCCATTGAGGTTGTGGAAGCCTGGGAACTTGCCATTACATCAGCAAAAACACCGTCCGTTCTGGCACTCACACGTCAAAACCTACCCCTTTTACGCGCTGATATCACACAGAATTTATCAGCCAAGGGTGGCTATATTCTAAAAGAGTCTGAAAAAGAGCGTGATGTCACATTAATCGCCACAGGATCCGAAGTTCAAATTGCTATAGATGCTTCTGAAAAACTTGCAGAAATGGGTATCCATGCAACAGTGGTTTCTGTTCCGTGTGTGGATCTCTTCCATAAGCAAACGGAAGAATACAGGTTAAGTACTCTTGGCCAAGCACCCCGTATCTTTATTGAAGCAGCCCTTGCTGGCGGCTGGTACCGATACATGCGCCAGGATACACAAGGCAAGGCATTGGATAGCTTCATCGGAATGAGTGGATTCGGAGCCTCTGCGCCGTGCAAGGATCTGTATGCCCATTTTGGAATTACTGTGGAAGCTATTATTGAAAAAGCAAAACAACTCGCTGTATAAGAGGAGAACTTAAGACAATGACACCAAAAATGAAGGTTGCTATTAATGGGTTCGGTCGTATTGGACGCATGGTTATGCGGGCTTTTCTTGAGCGGGGCGATTCCTTATCCTTTGATATTGTGGCCATTAATGACCTCTCCCCCATCGACGCAAATGCTCATATGTTAGAATATGATTCCGTTCACGGCAGGCTCAAAGCGGATATTCAAATCCACGGTGACATGCTGGTCATTGCAAAGGACGGGCGTACTCATAACATTCGCGTTGTCAAAGAATCAGATCCTAAAAATCTTCCTTGGAATGATATTGATATTGTGTTGGAGTGTTCCGGGCGGTTTACGAACGGGAATGACGCAAAGGCTCACCTTGAAGCCGGGGCAAAACGTGTTTTTATTTCATCCCCTGCGACAAATGTTGATACCACTATTGTGTATGGTGTGAATCACACAGACCTTAAACCCTCCCATCACATTTTCTCTAACGCATCGTGCACGACAAATTGCCTCGCCCCGGTTGCAAAAATTCTCCATGAAACCTTTGGTCTTGAGCATGGTTATATGACCACCATCCATTCCTATACAGCAGATCAACGCCTCGTCGATGGTTTCCATAATGATATGTACCGTGCCCGTGCTGCAGCCATGTCTTTGATTCCAACGACAACGGGAGCTGCCAAGGCCGTAGGACTTGTCTTGCCGGATCTCAAAGGAAGGCTAGATGGCACAGCCATTCGTGTGCCAACCCCTAATGTGTCCCTCATTGATTTTAAATTAACAACAAAGAAACCCGTAACAGTAGATGCAATCAATGCAGCAATGATTGATGCTGCAAAGGGGCCATTAGAAGGGATCCTTGCCATTAATAATAAACCCCTTGTCTCCGTTGATTTTAATGGTGATCCTCATAGTTCCATTTTTGATGTAAACCAAACACAAGTTCTTGGCACCCATTTTGCACGGGTTCTCAGCTGGTATGATAATGAATGGGGTTTTTCAAACCGCATGATCGATGTGCTTGAGTATAGTACAGGAGCATAAAACTCACACTATGCTTAAGAGCCTTTATTTTTAGAACAGGATCATTACTATAATTTCTCTTGATGCTTTTGAAAACTATGGTAGGTTGTAAAATTAAAAGAAGTGTCAATAAAAAATTAACATATTTCCAGCACCCTTCTTAGTATGTGTATGAACACCTTTTGAATATGAAACACGTTTAGGCTAGAAACACCATGAATTTCATTAAATTCCGCGCTATTGTTAAAAAAGGGCTGGTCCGTCTTCAATCGGCTCTTACACCCATAACAACTACCCTTAAAAATACAGCTGGGGTAAAAAGTGCGCAAAGACTCGCATCGAAAGGTTTTAAGTTTCTTGATCGATACATCAAGTTCGATAAACAGCCCACAGCATCAAAAGTTGGCATTATTTCTGCGGGCGTAATTTCTGGATTTTTTGCACTATGGCTTGTGGCAAAACTCGGCGGTCTCATTGTCTATAATGCTTGCGCTATTGTTGTTGATTCAGGGGTAAGTTCAAAATTTTCAAAGCGCACAAAACCTGCCATGATTGAAGCTGCTAAGATTGTACCGAGTACTATTTCGCGTCGCATTCAGACCGTTGGTAAAATGCGCCCTAACAATAGTGTTATTCTTAAGTCTGAGATTAATGGCCGTGTCACAGACCTTCCTATCAAAGAAGGGTCTGATGTTAAAAAAGGCGACATCTTAGTTCAATTTGATGATGCAGATGCAAAAGCAGAATTAAAAGATGCGGATGCTACTTTTATATTAAGAGAGGCTGATTTTAAACGCAGCGCTGAACTCAAAAGCAAAAACATCGAAAGCACAAAGAAATATGATGAGGCTAAAGCTGCTTTTGCTATGGCCGAAGCAAAAGTTGAAACAGCCAAGGCACGCCTTGCAAAAACACAAATTCTTGCACCTTTTGATGGCACCCTTGGATTGATCGAACCAAGCCCTGGTACGTATGTTCAGGCTGGACAAGAAATTGCAACGCTTGTTGATAATAATCCTATGAAGGTTGATTTCAAAATTCCGGAACGTAATTTCCACGAAGTGGGTATGGGACAAGGTCTCGAAATTCGCCTCGATGGATTCCAAGATCAAGTATTTCTAGCCACTGTCGAAGCCATCGACTCTAAAATTGATCACCAAAGCCACAGCATTGCAATCCGCGGAACTATTCCTAACGCAAAGGGCTTTTTACGTGGTGGTATGTACGCAAACATCAGCCTCATTGTCGGTGAAAAAGGCGATGCCTTGGCTGTTCCTGAATCTGCCCTTGAACGTGAAGGTGATATTGAGTACGTCTGGGTTGTTAAACGCAACAAAGCAAGCCGTAGGCGTGTACTCGTCGGAACAAAAGAAAAGAATAAAGTCGAAATTATCACGGGTCTTAATCCAGGTGAAATTGTTGTGACAGCAGGGCAAATGCGTTTTGCAGGGGATGGGCACCCTGTCAAAATGCTTAACCTGAATGATGATGGTTCTGAAAAACCTAAAGAAGAACAGAAAAAACTCGACGAGGTCGGTGATGATGATGGCGAAGAATAAAATCTCCCATAAAGAGGATTAATCCATGAAAATTTCTGAAATTTGTATTCAACGTCCCGTTCTTGCGTGGGTGCTGACGTTTTTGCTTGTCATTGTGGGCCTCATTGGAGGAAGCCGTCTCCCTTTGCTTCAATACCCAAAGATGGAACGTGCCTATGTAACCATTGAAACACAGCTTCCAGGTGCTGCACCGGAAATGGTTGAGTCGCAAATTACAAAAGTCATCGAAGAATCTTTGGCCGGTCTTGAGGGTGTTGAAGAAATCACGTCTACAAGCTCTGTGGAGGAAAGCAAAGTCACACTCGAGTTTATCCCTGGTTATAGCATGGAAAGTGCCACGAACAACATTCGTGACCGTCTTGCAAAGAATGCGGATAAGCTCATTGATGAGGCCACAAAACCGATCTTGACGCAATCGCGTGCCGAAGAAAAACCTATCATGAACTTGGCGCTCACCAGCGAAACATTACCCGCCAGCGAACTCGCAGACTACGCTGAGAAAAATATTAAAAGTGATATTGAGTCCGTGCCAGGAGTTGCTCGTGTGGAAGTCTTTGGTTCAGGACTCTATATTATGCATATTTACCTGGATCCCGCTAAACTTGCCGCCCATAACATTACGGCCTCTGACGTGAAAATGGCGATTAAGCGTCATAACATTGAAAAACCTGCAGGAAAACTTATTGGTAAGGATCGTGAGTATCTTGTCACAACCGTGGCAACACTTTCTGATGCAGAAGAATTTGACCAACTTGTCATTGCGGAAAAAGAAGGACACCTTGTGCG
>JAIESS010000223.1 GCA_019745755.1 Alphaproteobacteria bacterium | reverse complement strand
TTAAATACCCGAGACGCAAGAACCCTTCGTTCACTCGTATCAAAGATTTGGATAAAATATTCAACATCAGCCTTTTGATCACAGCACCGTTTATTAAACTTTCGCACATCCACGGATAGCATGTATTTTGATTGTAGTCCCGAATTTAAACGCCCTACAGACTCAAAGAGAGCGGCATTTTGGAAACTTTGAATCATGCTTTCATGAATAAGCGTGCTGAGACGGTCTCCCCACTCAACATCTGCGATATAATCAATGGTGTGTTCCGTTGGCTTTATGGCGATACGGCTATTATCTAAAGGGGCATATACCATAGGTTGATCAATAATAATGGATGATTTTGTCGCAAAAGATTTTGCCCTTGATGCACCTGACAGAGGTGGCAGCCCCTCAAGCAAAAAGCGATCCGGCAATCCTTCGGGCTCCGGCAAAAGGGAACATGATGTGAGAGCAATTGCTGTGAGTATATAAAAATACTTCATTTGAGGCGAACTCCTTTATCGGGATCATTGTGGAGGAAACGAACAGGGCTGCGTTCAAGGGCTTCACTCACACGTTTAAAGGCGGCTAATGTTTCTTTTGCTTCGGTAAGGAATTTTGTGAGAGTTGTAAGGCCAGCCCCTGTGAAAGCTTTGAAGCTTTCCCGATTTTCACTAAAGGTTAGACGAATTTCTTTGGCAGCTCCTTCAATCTCATCAATAGCTTTATGCAGTTTTTTAATGGTTGCCACAATTTCAGATGCCAAAGTGCCACCTTCTTTTCCCTCGGTATTCAGAGCATCCGTTAGCTCCTTTACGTTGTACAAAATATCACGAAACGTTTCTCTGTTCTCCTCGCTTACCACATCCCGCAAATCCGATGTGAGTGTTGTGAGTTCGCTGAGAGCCCCCGGTGCACCATCCAACACTTTATCAATAGACGATGTACGTCCAATAATTTGGGGTGTTTCTTTTTTGCCAAAGCGAATATCCGGTACTTGATCACTACCTCCGCTAAGTTGAATAAGAGATGTGCCTGTAATACCTTGAAGTTCAACAGACGCAATCACATCTTTTTTAATGGGGACATCCTCCTCAATACTTACATTGACGAGAATTTGCTTTGGGTGATTGGGGTCGATTTTAATGCTCTTCACTGTGCCAACGTGAAGTCCTTGGTAACGTACGGGGCTTCCCTCTTTCAGTCCTGATACGCGGGTAAACACAATATCGAGGGACTTTGTGCGCTCAGAAAAGCTAAAGCCAGAAATCCACACGAGAAAGGCAATCATAAAAATGGTAAAGCCAAGAACAAAAGCTCCAACGGCGGTATAATTAGCTTTTGTTTCCACTCTCTACTCTCATCGTATTAAGATGAGCCATGGCGAGGCTGCACCTTTAATTTATGATAAATTCACTTTATTATACTATGCTTTTTTTTTCCAGAGATGAATTTATTCTCCAAATCTTTACCTTTTCTTAACCACCTCAGTGATATCCTCATTATAGTGGTTAGTAAGATCCAGTGAAGCTGGGTCCGTGACGGAGCCAAAGTCTATAGTGTGTGTACGTACTGCAGTGTAGGCGAAAAATGAGAGAGTGCAAGCTTTTTCATGTCCTTCGGTGGGTGATTCCAGCGGAGTTGGTTAGTCATGTCGAGGTGGAGCGAGGGGATGGGCAGATCACTGGAGATTCAAGGCCGGGAGGGCCCCACCGGGGAAGCTATGTCTGCGCTCGGTGGTAAAGTAAGGGGTGTTGTTGAAGTGCGTGTTTATAGACTAATTTGATGCCCCACACCATAATTATTACAGCTCCTCGGATTTACCCAAATAACCTTTTCGCTCGTTCGCCATGAAAATAACTTTGCACCCATGGATGATCAACATGCGCAATATCTTTTTTTTCACACATAATTATTTTTTTATCCACGAGTACACCGATACGATCGCAGACTTTGGCAAGCGTGTCTAAATCATGAGTAATCATAACAACCGTTAAATTAGAATGATTTTTAACGCGCAAGACAAGATCATCAAAATCATTAGCGGCAAGAGGATCAAGACCCGCTGTGGGCTCATCAAGAAACAACAGAGGTGGCTCAAGAATAAGCGCGCGTGCAATACCGGCACGCTTGATCATTCCTCCGGAAAGAGAAGATGGTGATTTGTCACCGTCTTGCGCATTCAGCCCGACAGTTCTCAGCTTTTTTAACGCAAGAGCGCGGGCCATGTCTTGATCAACATGAGCAATTTTTGTGAGGGGAAGCATAATATTCTCAACAACTGTAAGGGACGAAATAAGGGCGCCATTTTGAAAAAGAACACCAATATTCTGGCTATTAAAGGGTTTGTGATAAGTGATCTTCCCGTTTTGAGAATCATTTAATCCCATCATGAATTTAAGGAGAACGGATTTTCCTGACCCTGATCCCCCCACAATACCAAGAACCTCACCGGATATAATTGAGAATGAAATGTCATCATGAATGAGTTGTTCTCCGAAACGGGTGGTGAGGTGCCTAACGTCTATGCAGCCATTACGCTCCATCTCACACCTGTAAATAGGAAAAAAGAAGAGACATAAGGGCATTGCATATAATGACAAGAAAAATCGCTTCTACAACAGACGCCGTTGTCATACGACCGACACTCTCCGCACTGTCGCGAACTTGCATGCCGCGAAAGCATCCAACAAGACCAATAAGAAGTGCAAAAAGAGGTGCTTTACTCATCCCAACCCAAAAAGTTGCAGGGGTAAAGGCACGCTGTAAGTACCCCATAAATTGTATGGGAGTAAGATCAATGACAAGCTGTGTTGTGATCATACCTCCTAAAAGAGCCATAATATTAGATAGAAAAACAAGCAAGGGGAGCGCTACAAGAAGTGCTGTTATGCGAGGAATGACAAGATAAAGGATGGGATCAAGGCCCATAACGCGCATAGCATCAATTTCTTGATTGAGGTTCATGGTACCGATTTGCGCCGTAAAAGAGCTGGCGGAACGCCCTGCCACGACCACCGCTGTTAACATAACGCCAAGCTCACGAAAAACACCAATGGTCAAAAAATCAATGGAATAGATCTCCGCGCCAAATCGGGCAAGCTGATTAATGCCTTGATAGGTTAGAACCATCCCTATTAAAAAAGAGATTAGCGCAATAATGGGCACAGCCTTGAAGCCGATTTGATCAAGGTGATAGGCAAACGATGTGAGGGATAATTTTTTTTGTTGCACAAGAATGGCGTAGAGCTTTGAAACAATGTGCCCAAAAAATTGTAAAAGATCTTTGGCGATATGTGCTGTATTTTGGATTGTGTTGGCAACAGATTGCCCAACAGCATTTAAAAATATTCTCGCACCAAAGGAATCAGCCTGAGTTTTGTTCACTTCCATGTGAGAATTCTCGATCTGGGCGAGGTATTTTTTTATGGTATTACTATAAGAAGTGTTATCAAAGGCAATCGCATCTTTGTTTCGGGCCTTAGAAAATATGTTTAAAAAGGATGCCAAAACATAGAGACTTGCCATATCCATGGAGGCAGTTCCCTCAAAAATGACAGAAATATGTTGCGTTGTTTTTTTCGAAAGTTCCCCTTGAAGCATTGGCGCCCATTTTGAAAATGCCCGTATAGTAATGACACCCATGACATGAATGGTCACAGCCTGGGGTGATGAAAATGCATAGCGAATAGCTGAGCTCAAAAGGTGTATACTCACACAGTGATACTCTTAAAAAGTATCACTTAAGATAGACTATTTTTAGTATAAATTTGAAAAATTTTTATGTCAAACTAGATATAAATAAACGCCAATGTTAAGATCTCGTAAAGAAATGTATGCTATAAATGATTCAACGAATATGAAGGAGTCATAGAAAAATGCTTGCGACATCTTATTCAAAGGAGCTTCGACGTGATGTGCTTATTGCGCTTTTCGTAAAGGTTTTGCTTATTGCTACGCTTATCTTAGGCTGCAAATATTTAAAGCAAGATGCTATGGACGCGACTACTTCTTCCTCTCAAAAAACAGAGATGGAACGCTATCCTATCTTTAATGATACGAACATGAAGGATACGCATTAATGGATGTTGTTGAGCTTTCCCGTCTTCAATTTGGGATGACAGCCCTATATCATTTTCTTTTTGTGCCACTAACCCTTGGTCTTTCCTTTATGCTTGCCATTATGGAATCTGTCTATGTCATGACAAAGAAAACCATATG
Organism: Alphaproteobacteria bacterium; assembly: GCA_019745755.1. Classification (GTDB taxonomy): domain Bacteria; phylum Pseudomonadota; class Alphaproteobacteria; order Paracaedibacterales; family JAKBAR01; genus JAKBAR01. Next base: position 592 of record JAIESS010000223.1, on the reverse strand, counting down.
GCGGGATATGACAAAGTTTTGGGGGATCCTTTTCGGGATTAACTTCGCCATGGGTGTGGCAACGGGTGTTCCCCTTGAGTTTCAGTTTGGTATGAACTGGGCCTATTACTCCCATTATGTGGGCGATGTCTTTGGATCTCTTCTTGCCATTGAAGGGCTTATGGCCTTTTTCTTAGAAGCAACTCTTGTAGGGGTCTTTTTCTTTGGCTGGGATCGTATCTCCAAAATCAAACACCTTCTATGCACCTGGCTCCTTGCCATTGGTACGAATATGTCCGCTCTTTGGATCTTAGTGGCCAATGCTTGGATGCAAAATCCCGTGGGTTCCCACTTTAATCTTGACACCATGCGCATGGAAATGACCTCATTCTATGAGGTTTTGTTTAACCCCGTGGCTCAGTCAAAATTTGTCCATACAGTGAGCGCAGGCTATGTAACGGGGGCTATGTTTGTGCTTTCCATTAGTGCTTATTATTTGCTGCGTGGTCGCCATATTGATTTTGCAAAGCGCTCCATGACCGTGGCGGCAAGCTTTGGCTTAGCGGCGGCTCTCTCCGTTGTGGTTCTTGGGGATGAGAGCGGGTATACACTC
>JAIESS010000012.1 GCA_019745755.1 Alphaproteobacteria bacterium | reverse complement strand
GCTCCTGTGCAATGGATGCAATCTTCTCATTTTTGAGGGTGTTTTTCTTTTCGCTCACTACCTGCTTTTGCCTTTTTCCCACAGTTTCCCCCGACGTAAAGCCATAAAACTGAAGTGCTTCATTTAAAAACTTTTCTTGCCAAAATGTGGTATTCATCTCCTTTGTTACAAACGCTTTCATCTCACTTAATTGATTGTCGCCTATCGCTTTGGGCTGTACCTGTGAAAATTCCCTTTGCAAATCTACATAAGATGATAAGCCCTCATGAATCTTCCATGAAACAAAGGAAATATCGGGAAAAAGTGTTACAAGTTTTCCCATTTGAGCATGATAAGCAAAAATCTCGTCATAGATTGGGTCGATTTCTGTGTGATAGGGCAGTCCATCGGAGAAGATCGTGCAATGGGCTTTGGGATAGAAATTTTTAATATTTCCCATCATAACTTGAAGGTTCATGAGGGCAAGATATTCTCCCACATCAACATGATTGCCCAAACATTTCTCTTTGTGATTCTTTGATTTAAAAGGAAAACCACAAAGGGCAAAGGAAAATTGTTTCCCACTCTCCATGAGGGAGAGAATTTTTGTGCATAACTTCGTCTGCCCACACTCATCATGAAGGTGAACTTTGGGCGGCACAAACTGACATAGGTATTGTGTAATTATGGCGGCTTTTTGGTCCATCGAGAAGTTTGATGGATTCTCACACATCAGCTTAGGAAGGCTCTCCTTATAATGGCTCACCCATAAAGGTGTTTGTTTGTTAGCCTGGTGCTCTCTCATAAAAGAGGCTGATTCATCACATCCGTAGCATACACAAGAATGGTCAAGGCAAAAAACGCTTGAAAGAAGGGCTATAATAGAAGTTGTTTTTAAATATGTAGACATGGTTTTATTCCTTTATAAAAGTAATTAAAAAATGTGAATGTGGTGCATGGCTCCTCCATAGGAGGGCCAGACAAGATCAAAATGACCCTGTAAAATCTTATTTTTGGAAAAGGATTATCGTCGTCGCGCTAGGGAGACGATGGGAAGATCGTTTACAACCTGTGTTGTAACGTTATAATCAGACATATTTATAGTATTGAGGTGCGTGATATGGGGACCCTCATCCATCTCCACAAGAACACCGTGCCAGGGCGTAATATCAGAGTTTGAGAGTTTGAGACCTACTTTGGCGCCCACATCCTTTTGATAATGAACAGAGCATGCAATGGTTTCTTTCGGCCTGTAGGTTTTTAAAAACTGACTAAACTGTCGACCTCTGTGCGTCTCCTTAAAAGCAATCATGGCCCGTTCTTCCTCACTCAGATTCAGTAACGCCAATTCCATCGCCATCCATTTTGTAAAAACATCAACATCGTCTTTGCATTTTTCCGTATGAGCTAGGGTGGCTTTAAAGGATTCAAAGGATGGTTCTTCCTTTGCGAGAAGCTGTCGAATCTCCGCGGGGGTTTTACCAGGACATAGATCCCGCATGGTGATGACTTTAATATCGGGCAGATCCTTTGCAAGGGTTTTTAGATCATCTTCATACTGTATCACAACGTTATCGGACACTTTTTCAAGATCACAAAAGACAAAACCATCGGTAAAAATCATGAGTGTTGCACCGGGTGGATACACTTTTTTAATTTTATTTAAAAATCCCTGAAGATAGGTCAACGCATAACGCTCTGCCCCATCGGCCTTTGTGGATAGTACTTTGTCCTTTATGTTGGATGATTTATAGGGAAAACCCACTAAGGTAAGAAGAATGGGTTTGTTTTGGATTATTAATGCGTGAATTTTTTTTAAGAGACTGTCAAAACCAAAGGGTATTGATGGTGCTTGATCAACAGTCAACCCAGCACTTTTTTTATCGATGTCATAAAGAAGAACATACTCTTTAAAGATGTTTAAAATATCTTGGGAAAGAGACTCGGATGATGGGGATGAAAGAGAAAAATACGCAGGCACATCAGCCTGGAGAGATGGAAAGGGAAGGCTAGCTAATGAGGCCAGAAGGATTTTTTGACAATGTTTGTAAATCATAACAATACTCACTTTTTATAAACCAACAATACTTTGGAACACATAGTAAATTGTTATGACGTCGTCGTAGGTGCATGATAATCTCCATTGTTTAATATTTGAAATGTTTACGGGGTTCTAAAAATTAGAACACCTAATCTATTCTATTAATGCTTTCGGTTAAAAAGCAACAAAAAAACCAACTTTGTAAAAGTCTACATTATTTGCAGCAGAGAATGCCATTTAGACAGCATGGAGTCAGTAACATTTGTGTTGTTAAATTCTTATAGAAATCCCTTGAAATATTAGACATTTAAGTCTATATATAAACCATGAAATCTAATTATTTGACCATTATGTCCAGTTATGTCGCTATTTCAAAGGCAATAAGCAAGCTTTTTGCGCCCTTTGTGGAGGTTGTGATTCATGATATTGAATGCAATCATATTGTGTTTATCGAAGGGGGCTTTTCCAAGAGGCAAGTTGGGGATCCGTCTTACTTAGATGATGGGACTGATTGGAAAAATCTTGGCCTTGATCAGGTGGTTTATGAAAAAACCAATGTGGATGGCAGGTCTATTAAATCCGTTTCCATACCCCTTGTGGGGGATGATGGCACTGTCAAAGAGCTCATGTGCATTAACTTTGATGTGAGTTTTTTTTCCTCCATGAAACCTTTTTTGGATGCAATTTTGGATACATCGGGTCATTCACCAAAACCGGAAGCGCTTTTTAAAAATGATTTGGATGACCGTATTCACACTTTCATTCATGCTTATTTGGCGCGCCATAGTCTCTCTCTGGTCCATCTTACAAAGGAGCATAAGCGCGATATTATCCTGGAGCTCAGATCCAAGGGGGCTTTTGATCACAAGCATGCTGCGGCAGTTATCGGTCGGACGTTGGATCTTAGTCGTGCCTCTATCTACAACTACTTAAAAAAAATGGATTAAAACAATGAAGCTACCGATTTTCAAACTTGAAGACTATCTTTGTCATCATGAATTTACGGCACCTCATTTGCTGTGTTGCAGCGATGCACAAACACTCTCTATGAAGGAGCTTGTCAGTTACGCCGATACTGAAACACTTAATGCATGGGAAAACCTGTCGCTTGGATATACGGAAGTACAAGGTGATCCAGGGCTTCGCGCTGATATTGCAAGCCTTTATGAGGGCCTGACACCAGATCATATTCGTTGTTTTGCGGGAGCAGAAGAGGGAATTTTCGTCACATTTCAAGCGCTTTTGAAGGAGGGTGATCACGTTATTGTTTTCACGCCATGCTATCAATCCCTTCGTGATATCCCAAGGAGCATGGGCTGTGATGTGACAACTATAGACCTTCGTGAGGAAAATGATTGGCGCATCGATCTGAATGCGTTGGAGGATGCTCTTCGCCCGGATACAAAGCTTGTGATTATGAATACCCCTCATAATCCCACGGGGCAAGTGGTGGATCAAGCAACCTTGGAAGCTATGATTGACTTGCTGCGCAACAACGGCACATACCTTTTTTCTGATGAGGTCTATTTTCACTTAGGTCCAACGACAACAACGTGGCCCAATCAAGTGGCGGAGCTCTACGAGCGGGGCATTAGCCTCAATGTCATGAGTAAAGCCTATGGCCTTCCTGGCCTTCGCATGGGTTGGATCGCAAGTCAGGACAAGGCCCTTTTGAAGCAATGTGAGTATGTCAAGCACTACCTCACCATTTGTAATGCGGCGCCGTCGGAGGTTTTATCACGCATCGCCATTCGGGCACGGGATAGGATTATTGGCCGAAATAATCACATTATTGACCAGAATACGGCGCTTTTTGAGGATTTCCTGAAACGGTATTCTGATGTATTTTCGTGGGTCAAGCCTGTAGGGGGGTGTACAGGGTTTGTACGCTATCACGGAGATGGCACAACGGATGGTCTTGCACAAAAACTCATTGGTTCGTGTGGTGTTTTGATTATGCCAAGCTCTATTTATGATGCAGGAACCAAGCATTTTCGTATTGGTTTGGGGCGACAAAATTTTAGTGAGGGACTTTCATTGTTTGAAAGAGAAATATTAGCGATAAAAGGAGAGTCATCTTTATGAACGCTTTCGTTTTTGCACCCTTCATAGAAGGTTTTGGAACTGGCGCTGGACTTATTATGGCTATAGGCGCTCAAAATATTTTTGTTCTCAAACAAGGTATTTTGAAAAATCATGTCTTTGCCACAGTTTTTCTGTGTGCATTAATCGACGCTGTTCTCATTGCCCTCGGTGTGGGTGGCTTTGGCACACTCCTCAACAGCAATCCTTACTTCATCACCCTTGCCAAATGGGGTGGTTTTTCCTTTTTAGCCTATTATGGTTTCAGGGCCTTTCGAAGCGTTTTAACCCCCCACGCCATGGTGCTTGATGGCAGCAGAAAAAAGCCATCTCTCAAAGCCACATGTGTCATGGTTTTAACCTTTAGCCTCCTTAATCCCCATGTATATTTGGATACTGTTGTTTTATTGGGCAGTATTAGTGCTCAGTGGCCAATTATTGAACAACCCTCCTTCGTTTATGGTTCTATAACAGCGTCATTTTTATGGTTTTTTGCCATGGGTTACGGCGCCCAATTTCTAGCTTCTCTTTTCAAAAAACCCGCGGCATGGAAAGTGCTCGATTTTATAACAGGATGCATTATGTGGGGTATCGCTGTATCTCTTTTGATGTGGACTCATGAAGGAGGATAGTGGAGAAAATTCCCATTTTTATAAAA
>JAIESS010000008.1 GCA_019745755.1 Alphaproteobacteria bacterium | reverse complement strand
CTTATTGGCAGATGAATTCAAAGTTATTTTTGATTGATAATAACGGCGTTATCATTGAAGGAGACAGGCACCAAACCCTTTCTCACCTGCCAGTGATTACTGGAGAGAAGGCCGCTGAGAAATTTCCCTTACTCATGAAAGAGTTGGCTGATTTTCCCGACATTTATAATAGAATGACGGGAGCGGTATTTATTAGTAAGAGAAGATGGGATATAATACTTGATGCAAAACTTAAAGTAAAATTGCCCGAACAGGGCATTCAACAAGCGATGCGCTATCTCACAAATCTAGAAGGGGATCATGCGCTTGCAAGTAAGGATATAAGTTCCGTGGATCTTCGTATACCTGATCGGGCATTTTTCACTCTTTCAGAGAATGCGCGGATGATGAAGTTTTATAATAGCAAAGATAAGCAGGCCTAGTGCGGAACATGTCATATGTATTTTAAATCAGTTAGAAAAGGCTTGCAAAAAGTTCTCCCCGATGTGGTTGCGGGTATTGATATTGGTACGAGTAAAGTGTGCTGTTATATCGCACGCCTTAATTCATCTCAAATGCATCAGATTATTGGATGTGGGTATGAAGCCTCAAAGGGGATCAAGAATGGTTCCATTGTGGATATGGAAGCATTGTCGAACTCTATCGCGCGAGCAACGCATGCGGCCGAACAAATGGCCCAAGTTACCATCAATGAAGTGTTTGTCAGTTTATCAGCGTCCCTTGCGCAATCGCACGTGGTCGATATGACTCTCCCCATTAGTGGACGCGCTGTCCTTGATCAAGATATTGGAAAAATGATCAATCATGCGGTGGAGTCCGCACAATCGCTCTCAACTGAAGTCATTCATAAAATTCCCCTAAGCTATCACGTGGATTCAACACGCGGTATTCGTGATCCACGCGGGATGTTTGGCAGTGTTCTCGGTACGAGTGTTCATTTGATCACGACCAATGCAGGCCCCCTTCGAAACTTTCTTGCTTGTATCGAGAGATGTCATCTTGAAGTCACTGATTTTGTGGTATCACCTTATGCTTCAGGCCTTGCTTCCCTTGTGGAGGATGAATTGGATTTGGGCGTCACGCTTGTGGATATGGGGGCAGGTTCTACGTCCATTGGAATCTTTTATGAGGGTAATCTTCATCACGTGGATCACGTGAATGTAGGCGGAGGTCATGTGACGAATGATATTGCGCGAGGTCTTTCCACACCTCTTAATCATGCAGAACGCCTTAAAATTTTATATGGAAGTGCCATGGTTTCTCCCATGGCCTCAGCTGAGGAGCGCACTATTGTGCGCGTACCCCAAATTGGGGAAGATGATATTAACAAAGGAGTGCAGGTTAATAAATCTGAGTTGGTGCGCATCATTCGTCCGCGTATTGAAGAGACGTTTGAGCTCTTACGTGAGCGCCTTAAACTCATCTCAGATCTTTCAAAAATCAGCAAAAGGCTTGTCTTAACAGGGGGAGCGAGTCAACTGGTTGGTGTGCGCGAATTAGCGAGTATGATATTGGATAAGCATACACGCATCGGAAAACCCATTCACATACAAGGTGTGGATGAACGGATGCGTACATCGTCGTTTTCAACATGCGCCGGTTTAATTGCGCTTGCAAAAAAAGATCAAAAAAATATCCATGGATCGCACAAAAAAGTACAAAATGATAACTTATCAGTTTTTGGGCGGATTGGTTCTTGGTTAAAAGATAATTTATAGTATTATGTGTATTAGAGTAAATATTCGGAGATTAATATGACGCGTTCCCCCACCTCTCTCAGCAAAACTTCAGATGAAGTTGAGTTTTTGGATGATAAAGTTGAAGCAAAGGATACCTTATCTTTTAATGAGTCTACACCAAAAATTAACAATGAAGGGAATGACGCCTTACAACTTCATAGAGTGTCCGCACTAACAGAAAGTGTTGGTCTGGAAGTGCCTGCTGTGGATGAAGGGCCAACCTTTACAGTAACAAAAGCTGAACCTGTTTTAGATATGGAATTAAAGCCTAAGATTACCGTGATCGGTGTTGGTGGAGCTGGTGGTAACGCGGTCAATAATATGATTCGCCTTCAACTCCTTGGTGTTGACTTTGTTGTTGGTAACACGGACGTGCAATCGCTTGGACAATCCCTTACAAAAAGACGCATTAAACTGGGCATGAATATTACGCAGGGCCTTGGTGCTGGTTCACGCCCAGAAGTTGGTCGGGCGGCTGCTGAAGAATCTCTTGAAGAATTGATGAAAGAGATCAGCGGCAGTAACATGATCTTTATCACGGCCGGAATGGGCGGCGGGACAGGTACGGGTGCCGCTCCTGTTATTGCTCAGTATGCACGTGAGATGGGCATTCTAACGGTTGCTGTTGTGACAAAACCTTTCAATTTTGAAGGGAACCACCGAATGAAAACGGCGGAGAAGGGTATTGAGGATCTTCAACAATATGTGGACACACTTATTGTGATTCCAAACCAAAATCTCTTCCGTGTTGCAAACGAAAAGACCACATTTTCCGATGCTTTCAAGATGGCAGACGATGTGCTCTACTCTGGTGTGCGCGGCGTGACCGATCTCATGATGATGCCCGGTCTTATCAATCTTGATTTTGCTGATATTCGTGCCGTTATGGGTGAAATGGGCAAAGCAATGATGGGAACAGGTGAGGCGGAAGGGGATAACCGCGCTATTCTTGCAGCGGAAGCGGCTATTTCCAATCCTCTCTTGGATGACGTTTCCATGAAAGGTGCTCGCGGTGTCTTGATTAATATCACGGGTGGTAATGATATGACACTCTTTGAAGTGGATGAGGCAGCAAACCGTATTCGTGAAGAAGTGGATCCCGATGCAAACATTATCTTTGGATCAACTTTTGATGAAACGTTGAGTGGTAAGGTTCGTGTCTCTGTGGTCGCAACAGGTATTGATGCCGCTAAAGGATTCTCTAAAAACTGGATGTCACGTTCAAAATTGGTGGGCGATTCTTTTGATTCCTTTCACGAGTCATTGAAGGACAAGAGTGCTTTAAAGCGTGAAGAAGAATCCGCAGTTGAGGACATCAGCGATGCATCTCATGAAAATCAACTAAACGAACAAGAGAGTGTGGATACGCTTGCTTCTGGCTATGAATCCGCTCTGGCCAATGAAGGGGTCCAAACTGAGCCTGTTATGGGTGAAAATGAAGATTTGTTCACTGAACGTCAAGAAGACTTTTTCCAGCATATCCAAGAGAGTCGTCACAAAAAGAAAGGGTTCTTTGGTCGATTTGCTGATCGATTCAAGGGCATAAGCAAGCTTGATGAAGAAGGCTATGATGAAGATTATGAACAACAATATGTGACGCATGCGGAAGCAAATCTTGCAAAAAACCAAAAAGCAGGATTGAGCGCTGAAAATGATATGCTCGATATTCCTTCTTATATGAGACGTAAGAATAAAAACTCTTAATCTTTCCAAAAGCCTGGGGACAGGAGTATGAGGATTGTCACATACTCCAGTCTTCCCAGAATCATTCCAATCATCAAAATCCATTTAGCGCTATCGGGCAAAAATCCATAAGTGGCATCAGGCCCGATAACGTCTCCTAGTCCAGGCCCAATGTTGTTGAGTGCTGAAACCGCGGCTGAAGACGCTGTAATAAAGTCCAGATCATAGAATGAAAGTGCAATTGACATAACGCCAACACACATCACAAAAAGCGCAAAAAATGTGAAAACGGAGGTGAAGATGCCTTCAGGAATCGGCAGTTTATTGTAAGTGGGCAAGAAGACGCCGTGAGGACGTCTTAGTTGTGCAAACTGAGACCGCGCTACTGAAAACATGATTTGATATCGAAAAATCTTAATCCCACCCGAGGTGGATCCTGTGCATCCCCCTATCATCATCAACATAAAAAAGATCATAACAGGAAAACTACCCCACAGGTGATAGTCTGTCGAGCTGTAGCCTGTTGTCGTTAGAACAGAGACAGCACTAAATGTTGATTCGCGCAGGGCTCGTGTAAACGGCACCCCTTCGTTATAGCGCCACGCAGTTAAAGCAAGGGATGACAGTGTGACTATACTTAAAAATACACGGACCTGACTATCCTTGAAAAGGGATGTCCAATCTCCTTGAAAGAATTTTACAAATAATATGAGGGTTATTCCACCTATGATCATGAAAGCAATGAGAATAATTTCAATGAGTGGATTATCAAAGGAGGCGATTGAGGTGCTTACTGTTGAAAATCCACCGGTGGATATGGTCGATAGGGCATGACAGACTGCATCAAGCGTATTCATGCCGGCAAACCACAGTAAAACACCGCAAAGTAGCGTAAAGGCAACATAAGTAGAAAGAATGGCATTTGCGATCTGGGAGACATGTGGCAGCACTTTTTCAGAGCGATCGGAAAATTCATTGCGAAAAAGCTGCATCCCACCAATACGAAGAATGGGCATAACAGTAAGTGCCATAATAATAATCCCGATACCACCAAACCATTGCAACAGGGACCTCCACAAGACGATGCCTGCTGAGGTGAAGTCTAGGCCATCAATCACTGATGCACCTGTTGTGGTCAATCCTGAAATTGCCTCGAAAAATGAATCTGTAAGCGTCGTGGTGCTATTGGAGAAAATGAAGGGAAGGGCAGAGAAGAATGCGACGATTAACCAATTAAGAGCGGTGAGTAAAAAAGTATCTCGAACCGATAATTTAACAGGACCAACAGGTCTATTGGCAAAAATAAGCATCAATC
>JAIESS010000060.1 GCA_019745755.1 Alphaproteobacteria bacterium | reverse complement strand
TTGGATTGAAAACAAAAATATTACTATCTGAAAATGGTTTTAATGTTGATGTTTACACAGGTTACGCTTCTGATTTGGCAGAAATTATTACACTAATTCATGGTAGTGATAGCTTTACTTTTTTCAGCGGAAATTTACGCAGAGAGATATTGCCTCAAGCACTAAAAAAAAGCAACAACGCCCTAAAATAGCTATTAAATCCCTTGCAATTGATGGAACTTATTACACTCATGAAAATCCTCCCATCCAATTTCAGGGGAAGGGATCGTATTTTTACGATACAGCAAGCTTGGATTACACATTCTCGACACCGACATTCACTAATCAGGGTCATGTGAGCGTCATGAAAATGGATGATATGCGCATCCAAACGAACATCATGGGGATGCCTTTACATGTAAGTATTGTGACCACAAACATTCACTCCATTCCCTTTTGGATCAATCTTGGAGATCATTTTGTAGAAGGCTCGCTATCCAATGAAGGAGCTTCCTATCAGCTTCAAGCAACTTACGGCAAGGACAAGGCAACGGTTACTGACATAACATGGGACAAAAAAAATTGCTTAACCCTTAGAAAATTTTCAACACATATAGGACAGCATACACTTAAGCTTGAAACAGCAAGTACATTTGACCTTGCAACAATGCACTTCACAAAGGATCTTCAATTCAAATGTGATGATGTGCGCATAACGCTTCAAAAATTAGGTTTCTCCCCCACCCTTTCTGGCCAGATAAGCCTACATCAATCCAATCTTGATCTTTTAAAAAAGGATTTTCCGACCCTTGACATGAGTGGCAATATTACCATCAATGCGAGGATGGATGGAACTTTTGATAATCCACATATCACAGCAAGCCTTATATCCGATGGCCTTAAGCATCGCACATTATCAGCACTCAGAATTGTCAAAACCCATGTAAAGGCTGTATATAAAAATCATACATTAAACTTTGATAGTCTTATTGATGGAAAACATGACCTAAGCATTAAAGTCACAGGCACAGCAACACAAGAAAATCTATCAATCAAAACGGATATTAAGGGAACCTTGCGTCATATAAAAAAAATCCTTCCTACAGAGGATCATATCGACGGAACATTTAAGGGATCTTTCATAACAACAGGCAATCCTTTATCGCCACAAACATCTGGTGATCTTACCTTCATGAAGGGGGTGTATGAAAATTTTATCATTGGAACACATATTAAAAACTTAAACGGTAAAGCTACATTAAAAGAGAATCATGTCCAGATTCATCTCCAAGGAAGTGATGATTTTAAAGGAATACTCAAAGGCCAAGGAAACATTAAAATCCCCACATTTTCAGGGGATATACATCTTGACCTTCATGAGTTTTATCTTGGGCAGAGTGATCTTTTCACAGGGAAAGCAGACGGCACCCTCAGTATTAATCTTGATAAAAAGTCAATCACCGGGGAATTACGTTTAGATCCTGTCATTGTGGATATCGACCAACTCACACCATCAGCAACACCTAAAATCCATTTTATTGAGGGAAAAGTTGATGTGGCGGAGATACATGATGGAATTTCCGCTGTAGAATCACCCTTTAGTTTTAGCATTGATCTCATTCCAAAAAACAAAGTTATTGTCCGTGGTTTTGGCATCGAGAGTACATGGAAGGGATCCATGGCCATTCAAGGAAAGCACCCTAATTTTGTTGGAAAATTCCTCCTCGACAAGGGCACTATTGATATTACAGGGCGGATCTTAAACTTCACAAAGGGCATTATTACCTTTGATCATAAGATCAATGAGCCTTATCTTGACCTTGAGATCACAAAAAAAATTGATAGCTATGATGTGTATGTACAGCTCCAAGGGCGCCCCCTTGACTCAAAATTCACGTTCCTCTCCTCCCCAGCTCTCACCCAAGAAGAAGTCCTAGCGCTTATTCTTCTTGGGCGAAAATCAGCAGCAGCCTCCCTCGGGCAACTCTTTGATATCAGTGCATCTCTATCAAGCTTATCCAGCGCCGGACAAGATAAAAGCTTTTTCACAACATTTCGCAAGGTCTTTGGCATTGAAGCTCTTGAAATCAAAAAACAAGATCAAACAAGTGCCAGTGAAGCGCCCCAGGCCATTAGTATTCGCAAACAAATTGCCACAGATTTCAGCGTCGTCATTGAGCAAACACTTAATGCAACAGAAGATGAAAATAAACGTAGCAAAGCCATTATTGAAAAGCAAATTAATGATAATTGGAATGTCGAGTGCGATGTCTCCACGGATAAAAGCGGTAGCATTGGCCTCAATTGGGTAAAGCGGTATTAATCACACTATGTCTCTACACATCTCCCATAAGTCTTCCGTTTTCCCTCTTAACGCATTATACTCCGCTCATAAATCATTTCTTTTTGGATTACATTGATGCATTTTTTTCTTGATACAGCTGACGTTGACGTCATAAAGAAATTGGCAGAAACTGGCCTTGTGGATGGCATTACAACAAATCCCTCCCTTGTGATGGCTAGTGGCCGTCGTTTCGATGAAGCTCTCAAAGAGATTTGCACTGTTATTGACGGCCCTGTCAGCGCTGAAGTTGTGGCCATGGACGTTGATGGGATGATAAAGGAAGGGCGGCATCTTGCAAAAATTGCGGATAATATCGTTGTTAAAGTCCCGCTTACTTTTGAAGGACTTCAAGCATGCAAGACCTTTCGCGCCGAAGATATTCATGTAAATGTAACCCTTTGCTTTTCAGCGGCCCAAGCTCTTTTGGCAGCAAAAGCAGGTGCGACGTTTATTTCTCCATTTGTTGGGCGCCTCGATGATATTGCCCAAGATGGTATGCAGTTAATTGAAGAGATTGTACAGATTTATAGTGCTTATGATTTTGAGACACAGATTCTAGCCGCGTCTATTCGTCACCCACTCCACGTGACCATGGCAGCTAAACTTGGTTGTGATGCCGCCACCATTCCTCCCAAAATTTTTGAACAACTCATTAAGCATCCTTTAACCGACAAAGGGTTGGATGGCTTTGCAAAAGATTGGGCAAAAACAGGGCAAACAATTATAAGGTAAACAAGAGTATATACCCTTGAAGCTAACAGCCCTTAAATCTCCTAAGGTGCATGCAGGTGATGATCTCGATATTATCGTCGATGCATGCATTCCAACACTTCAAGAGCGATCTATCCTTGCCGTAACGAGTAAGATCGTCAGCCTGTGTGAAAAAGCTATCATTTCGAAAAATAACCTCACGAAAGAAGCACTCATTCAAGCTGAAGCAGACTATTATGCTCTCCCCTCCCCTACAGCACAGCATTCTTTCTATCTTACAATTAAACACAATCTACTCATTGCGTCTGCGGGTGTTGATGAGTCTAATGGGGGAGAGAATGCCTATATTTTATATCCCGGCGATCCCTTTGCCTCGGCAAAGAACCTTTGGACGTTACTGCGCGAACGTGACGGGGTTGAATCACTTGGTATTATTATCACCGATAGCCATACTATGCCGCTCAGGCGCGGTGTGACCGGTGTATCTCTTGCCTGGTGCGGCTTTGATCCCCTTAAAAATTATGTGGGAACAAAGGATTGTTTTGACAAACCTCTTTGTTATACACAACGCAATAATGTGGATGCCCTCGCCGCTGCTGCTGTGTTTATGATGGGTGAAGGCAATGAGCAGACCCCTTTTTGTTTGATTGAAAATATCAAAGACATAACATTCCTCGACCACCCTCCATCGGGGAATGACAAAAAGTCCGTCCTTATCTCCATGGTAGATGACCTCTATGCTCCCATTTTGAGTCATGTTCCCTGGAAAAAAGGAGGGGGGGCCTAAGGAATTTCAGCAATCCCAAGGGCCATTTTAGCGCGTGCCATCGTTGATTCGCTATCTTTCAAGACATATCCTTTTTCAAGCATACGCGTCATATATTGTTTGTTGTATAAAAACGCCACAATGAGCTGCCATAGACCGAGCGTAAGCGCCGTGAAAAGAAAGTGGAGGGCTGCAATACCAAGCTCACCACGAATAAGAGGCACCCACCATCCAAAAAAGAGATAGGTCCAGCTAAAGCCAAAATAGCCTTTACGTGTTAAGCCATTAACAGGGTGTTGAATGATAACGCTTGATGCCATTTTCTCTTTTCTCTCTCTGTAATATTTAAAATGCATAGTATTGTCAAAAAAACTTTATAATTTAATTTTTTAATCCACACCATGTACAGTTCGCTATGTATAATAATAGAGTCATATTATTAAAAAACCATTAAAAAAACCGACCTCATTTCTGAAGCCGGTTTTGTCTTATACGAACATATGAACTAGATTAGTAACCCATACCACCCATACCGCCCATGCCACCCATATCAGGGCCAGGCATAGCAGGCTTTGGCTCAGGCTTTTCGCCAATCATCGCTTCTGTTGTGATCATCAAGCTTGCAACGGACGCTGCATCTTGAAGGGCTGTACGAACAACCTTCGTAGGATCGATAATACCGAATTGCAACATATCACCGTAACGGTCCTTTTGCGCATCGTAGCCGTGGTTATGATCCTTGCTATCAAGGATTTTACCCACAACAATGGACCCATCGGCACCAGCGTTTGCTGCAATTTGACGACAAGGTGCAGTCAGAGCCTTACGTACAATTTCAACACCCACTTTTTGGTCATTGTTATCGACTTGGATGGCCTCAATGGACTTGAGGGAATAGATAAGAGCTACGCCACCACCAGATAC
>JAIESS010000204.1 GCA_019745755.1 Alphaproteobacteria bacterium | reverse complement strand
GCCCTTAGCTTTGGTGCGTCCTTGATTTCTATCTTCGCCCGTCTTGGCGGTGGTATTTTCACAAAGGGTGCGGACGTTGGTGCAGACTTAGTTGGTAAAATTGAAGCTGGCATTCCTGAAGATGACCCTCGTAACCCTGCTGTGATTGCTGATAACGTCGGTGATAACGTCGGTGACTGTGCGGGTATGGCGGCGGACTTGTTTGAAACATATGCCGTGACCATCGTTGCAACCATGTTGCTCGCTTCCATCTTCTTCCAAGGACCGATTCAATCTGTTCTCATGATCTATCCCCTACTTCTTAGCGCTGTGTGTATTGTTGCATCCATCGTGGGTACGTTCTTCGTACGCCTCGGCAGCACTAACAACGTTATGAACGCTCTTTATAAGGGATTCATCGCAACGTCTGTTATATCCTTTGGATTGATCGTGGCCGTCACAAACTATTTGAACTTGCCATTGATGCAGATTCAAAATCTTGTGTTCTCTCCCAATAACTTGTTGATCTGTGCTTTTACAGGTTTGGTCGTCACAGGTTTACTTGTTTGGATTACGGAGTACTATACATCCACGGAATATCGTCCTGTTAAGTCTGTTGCTGAAGCGTCGACAACAGGTCATGCAACGAACATTATCCAAGGTTTAGCCGTTTCCATGGAAGCAACTGCCCTTCCTGTGATCGTTATTTCTGCAGGTATTATTGTGGCCTACATGAATGCCGGTCTTTATGGTATTGCCATTGCGGCAACAACCATGCTTGCCCTTGCTGGTATCGTGGTGGCTCTTGATGCTTACGGCCCCGTAACGGATAACGCTGGTGGTATTGCTGAAATGTCCAACCTTCCAAGCGAAGTCCGTGTTGTCACGGATGCCCTTGATGCTGTGGGTAACACAACAAAGGCCGTAACAAAAGGTTACGCCATTGGTTCCGCTGGTCTTGCGGCACTTGTTCTTTTTGCAGCGTATACAGAAGATCTTAAGCATTATTTCCCCAATATCGCTGTGGAATTCTCTCTTAAGGATCCGTTCGTGTTGATCGGTTTGTTCCTGGGCGGTCTTCTCCCGTACCTTTTTGGTGCCATGGGCATGAAAGCCGTGGGGCGTGCGGGTGCTGAAGTTGTTGTTGAGGTACGTCGTCAATTCCGTGAAATCAAAGGTATCATGGAAGGAACGGCAAAGCCTGATTATACAACGGCTGTTGACCTTCTTACGCGCTCAGCGATTCGCGAGATGATTGTGCCATCTCTTCTTCCTATCGTGGCACCCATTGCCATGTACTTTGCGATTAATTTCGTTGCAGGTCAGGGATCAGCGTTCTCAGCCCTCGGAGCGATGCTTATTGGAACCATTATCACGGGTCTTTTCTTGGCCATTTCCATGACTTCCGGCGGCGGTGCATGGGATAACGCAAAGAAATATATTGAAGATGGCCACTGTGGTGGCAAGGGATCAGAAGCTCACAAGGCTGCTGTTACCGGCGATACTGTTGGCGATCCTTACAAGGATACAGCAGGCCCTGCCATTAACCCAATGATCAAGATCATTAACATTGTCGCAATCTTGCTTCTTGCGATGCTGGCCCACTAAATCTTAAATGATTGTGTGAAAGACGCCACCCCTGATAATTTTAGGGGTGGTTTTTTTATTAAACACCTAAGGTGAGAAATTTTTTCATTCCTGTGAAAACATTAATCTAGCTATATTTAATGAAATTGATTTTTAGATACATCAGATGTTGTTGACTGCGAGAGTGAAGACGATCGATGGATACCGATTAAAACAGGTTCTAAGACTGAGAAGGGATAAAATAACATCTAAGTCCATTTTTATGCATTTTTAAAAAAATTTAATTTAAATTAGTTAAATCAACTGGTGTAAGATTTTTAATAGGGAACATCATTAAAATCGCGGAGCACGACAAATACCGTGACCTATGACCTCATTGCCTTTGCAGAACCCTATCTGCTGATTTTTGCGCGAATCTCTGCAACCTTTTTCATGGCGCCAGGACTCAGTGATACACACATTCCTGTGCGTTATCGTTTGCTCTTTGCACTGGCCTTGTCCCTCGCTCTACGCGAGATTATCCCCATCCCCAACATCAATTTCGACGGACTCCATCTCGTTGCCGCCATGATTCAAGAAACCCTTATTGGTTCCCTTATCGGATTCATCGCGCGCCTTCTTATCAGTATGTTGGATGTGATAGGTAATATCCTCAGCCTCCAAATTGGCCTTGGTAATGCCATGGTATTCAATCCCAGTGTAGGTGGTCAAGCCCCCATCGTCGGTCATTTCGTTGTGACAGCCGGTGTGATGCTGTTCTTTGCGACGGATCTCCACCACGAAGTCATCAAGAGTGTTATCCATAGCTACATGTATTTTCCCATTGCTCCTGATCAGTCCTTATTTAAAGGACTAAGTGAACCCTTTGAGGCGCTACCCCGATTTTTTAATCAAAGTTTCACGATTGCCTGTCAACTTAGTCTTCCTTTTCTTATCCTCGGAATACTTTTTCAGTTTATGCTGGGACTTCTCAACCGCGTCGTGCCCAGCATCCAGATTTTCTTTATCACCCTTCCCCTTCAAATTCTCCTCGGCATTTTACTCATGGGGATCATTCTAAGCGTTGTCATCAGCCTCGCTATTTACAACTTTGGGGAATTGTACAGTCATTTTTTGCCGAAGATAGGGGGATAAGGCTTTGTCGGACGAGAATACAGACGACCAACAATCCAAAACCCAAGAACCAACGGAACGACGGCTGGAAAAGGCATTTGAGGAAGGAAACATTGCGTTCTCCCGCGAGATCCTCCATTGGACCGTTCTTGCTACAAGTGGATGCCTTCTTTTGTGGTTATTCCCCTATTACACCCGCACATTTTTAGGGCATTTTAGGCGTATCCTTGAATCGTGTGGTGATGCTCAATTTTCGAACACGCAATCATCCATCTACGCTGATATGCTTAAATTATTTATTGAAAGCAGTGTGTACCTTTTGATTATTGTTGTTTTTGCTCTGGCTGTTGGGTTATCGCAAACGCGCCTCAACATCACGCTTCAAAAAATTGCCCCAAAACTTCAAAATATTTCACTGATGAAGGGGGTGTCCAAAATTTTTGGCAAACAAGCCTTTGTTGAGTTTATGAAAAACCTTCTTAAAATCACCATTGTTGGATGCGTCATGGTGTGGACACTGACAGATGTGAAGACGTACATTTTTGCCATGCCCACACTCTCGCTTTCGGCGGGTTTTGATCTCATGAAATCATTATTCTCAAGCCTTTTTATATCAGCACTCTCTATCCTTGCTCTTATTGCCTTGTTGGATTATATCTATCAACGTTTTAGTCATCTACAACGCCTTAAAATGAGCCATAAGGACATCAAAGATGAAATAAAAGAACAAGAAGTATCTCAAGAAGTCAAAGGTAAGATGAAACAGCTGCGCTTGGAGAGAATGCGCTCCCGTTTGAATGAATCCGTGAAAGGATCAACGGTGGTCATCACGAACCCGACGCACTATGCCGTGGCACTTCTTTGGAATGAAGAAACCATGGAAACACCCCGTGTTGTCGCCAAAGGCACAGAACACCTTGCTCTTCGTATGCGTAAAATTGCGCAAGAGAATAATGTGCCCATCGTTGAAAATCCCCCTCTTGCCAGGTCCCTTTATGAAAAAATCGATATTGACCGTGATATTGAGGCTGAACACTATAAAGCCGTCGCAGAAGTCATTAAGTACGTCACAGATATGCAAAACAAACGATTCAAATAATACGTATTTCAGGTTACAATTAATCTATACGATCGAATTTTTAGAATAATTATGGATAGCATTGATAATTACATTATCAAAGAAAATTGGGATGCTTTTACGCAACAAGAGCATGACCTATGGAAGTACTTGTTTGAGCGGCAAATGACTATTTTCGATGGTAGAGTAGCGCAGGAACATATTGATAGCCTGAAACAACTCAATATTTCCCATGATCGCATCCCTAAATTTGAGGAAATTTCCACCATTCTACGGGATCGTACAGGATGGGAAATCATTGCGGTGCCTGGCCTTGTCCCTGCCGAGATATTTTTTGAAATGCTCAAAAACCGAAAATTTCCATCCACATGCTTTTTACGCAAACCGGATCAGGTAGACTATCTTGAGGAACCCGATATTTTTCATGATATTTTTGGGCATATCCCCCTCCTCGTGCTCCCCACCTTTGCCGATTACATGGAGGCTTTTGCAAAATTATCTCTCAAAGCTATGGAGCGCGGCGATTTGGTAAGGGCTCAACGTATTTATTGGTTCACCGTAGAGTTTGGTCTCATTAATACACCTAAAGGTCTTCGCACCTACGGCGCCGGCATTGTATCCTCATTCAAGGAAACCGTTTACTGTGTCGAGGATCCAACCCCTAAACGCATACCCTTTTCACTCGAGCGCGTCATGCGCACAGACTACCGCATTGATGATTTACAAAAAAATTACTTCGTCATTGATTCGTATGAGGAACTCTTTGACGCGACACTGCAAGATCATACAGCCCTTTTTGATGCTCTAGATGCGCTTCCTGATATTGAAGCGGGCATGGTCTTAGAGGGTGAAGTGACTATCGCTCCGAATAGGCCACACTCCACATAAACGCTGATAGCGCAATTCATTACCCCCCCTGATGTTGGATAAATTCTGCAAGATCATCAAGTACTGATAGCATTTTATC
>JAIESS010000189.1 GCA_019745755.1 Alphaproteobacteria bacterium | reverse complement strand
TCAACGCGGTCTTTGCGTTCTTTCACTTCCATTTCCGTCGCTCCGCCAACGCGAATGACTGCAACGCCACCGGAAAGTTTAGCAAGGCGTTCTTGGAGTTTTTCTTTGTCATAGTCAGAGGATGATTCCTCAACTTGAGCACGGATTTGGTTGCAACGTGCCGTAATGTCGTCTTTGTTGCCAGCACCGTCAATAACCGTTGTATTTTCTTTGTCAATAAGAACGCGTTTGGCCGTGCCAAGCATATCCATGGTCACATTCTCAAGCTTAAGACCAATATCCTCGGAAATTACTGTGCCACCTGTGAGGATAGCAATATCTTCAAGCATAGCTTTACGACGATCACCAAAACCAGGAGCTTTCACTGCTGCAACCTTAAGGCCACCACGGATTTTGTTCACAACGAGGGTTGCAAGGGCTTCGCCTTCGACGTCCTCAGCAATAATTAACAGTGGACGGCTTGATTGAACCACAGATTCGAGAATAGGAAGCATGCTCTGAAGACTTGATACTTTTTTCTCAACGATGAGAATGAAGGGATTCTCAAGCTCAGCAACCATTTTCTCGGAATTCGTTACGAAGTATGGAGAAATGTAACCACGGTCAAATTGCATACCTTCCACAACGTCAAGTTCTGTTGAAAGGGATTTTGCTTCTTCGATAGTGATCACACCTTCTTTGCCCACTTTGCCCACAGCTTCTGCAAGCATTTTACCAATTTCAGTCTCACCATTAGCGGAAATTGTACCCACTTGGGCAATCTCATCGTTGGTGGAGACTTTTTTGCTGCGCTTTTTAAGGTCAGTAACGACAGCGTCAACAGCCAAGTCAATGCCGCGCTTAACGTCCATGGGATTCATACCCGCAGCAACGGCTTTAAGGCCTTCAATAATAATAGCTTGAGCAAGAACTGTTGCTGTGGTTGTGCCATCACCCGCGAGATCCGATGTCTTGCTTGCAACTTCACGGACCATTTGTGCACCCATATTTTCAAAAGGGCAGGAAAGATCAATTTCCTTTGCAACGGAAACACCGTCCTTTGTGATGCGGGGGGATCCAAAGGATTTTTGAATCACAACATTACGACCCTTTGGGCCCAATGTTACTTTGACAGCATTGGCGAGAATATTCACGCCCACAAGCATTTTATCGCGAGCATCTGTCGAAAAACGTACGTCTTTAGCAGCCATAATAAACCTCTTTTTCTTTTAATTAATTACATCAATTTATTGAACGAGAACGCCCATGATGTCGGACTCTTTCATCACGATAAAGTCGCCGCCATCAATTTTAATCTCTGTGCCGGACCATTTACCGAAAAGCACACGATCACCTGGCTTTACATCCAAGGCATGGATTGTACCATTATCAGCGCGGATTCCTGTACCCACAGCAAGAATTTCGCCTTCTTGGGGTTTTTCTTTTGCTGTATCAGGAATGATAATGCCTGATTTTGTCTTCTCTTCAGAGTCAATGCGCTTTACTAAAACGCGGTCATGAAGGGGTTTGAATTTAATTGTCATCGAACACTCCTCAGTTCATTGTTAGCACTCATCATGCGTGAGTGCTAATAGTATTAGATGAAGATAATGCGGCTGTCAAGGGGTGGAAAGTATTTCGCTAAGAATATCAGCCACTTTTATAGAATAAGATGGATCCTCATGATCTTCCATGGACCAGCACGCGCTCATGACAGCGTGAATATAAGCACAAGAATGAATACGGATAGGATCCATGGTGAGACTTTTTGAGAAATGATGAATGCGCTTTTTTAGAATATCCATGGGATTGGGATCATTCAAAAGATCTGGTAGAGGATTAAACATAAAAACAGCTGTGTCATAAGCTGGATCGCCTACAACCCCCTTAGGATCGATGACGGTATAGCCCCCCTTCCCTTCATCAAAAAGAATATTATCATGATGCAAATCGCCATGAAGAAGCACATCCGGTGGCGCAGTGGTAAGAAGTTGATCCCTGAGTATACGTGCCTTTATCAGATGTTGCGCCAATTTTCCTGTTGGATCATCGTAGGATTTATCCAAGGCACGCAACCAATAGGATAGATGAGGATAATCATGGTTCATAGGAATCGGTGCCGTGTGAAGGTTTTGAAGAAGTGTACACGTGATATCAACGGATACAGTGCTGAGTCCATCTCTTCTAGGGTTCCAAAAAAGTACAATTATCTGGCTATACAGTTGGTTAAATCTCTTCACAATGAGCATCAACAGAAAGGCATTCAGATTTTAAAAGCAAAAAAATTCCTCTCTAACCTTTATATGCGATCGTTGTGGTTTTATTTGCAAAAGAGTGCAGAGAACTACGTTAAGGGATTTTAAGTAAGTTTCAAGAGTATCCAACAAGCGTTAAGGCTAAGTGTCATTCAAATGACTCAAAAACTTCGAGAGATTATAGCTTATCAGCTAGAGCAGGAATCACTTGAAGTCTTTGATAGTGAAATAGACGTTGATGAATCCTATTTTGGCGGTACCCATAAAGGAAAAAGAGGGAGAGGAGCTGCGGGTAAAATATCTGTTTTTGGCCTTCTACAGTGGAGAGGTCGCATCTATACTAAAATTATTCCCAATGCTTCTTCTTCCACACTGATTCCCATTATTGAAAATAAAGTTATTCCCGATAGCATCGTGTATTCGGATAACTGGCGAGGCATCAATGCCTAGATGTTTCTGAATTTAAGCATTACCGGATTAATCATTCAAAGTTGTTTGCAGACAAGAAAAATCACATTTTTTGTCACACCATATTCAACAACCTCTTTCATGATTTGTTTTTGAGCCGCACTTGCACAATGCGGAATAGCAATTTCCAAAGCTCGTCCTCTAATTTTGTGGGAATAAATTCTATTAAAATCATTCACTTCACCCCCCTTAAAACCCGTGACTTTATCCACATAGGTGCGGGGTTTATGGCTTAGTTTTGTCGTATTTTGATAGGTCGGCGCCTTTAAATCAACACTATTGATGCTGGTCACGACGCCGTCCTTGAATTTGTCCACTGTCGGAAAATTTTGGTGCAAATTCTGGCCCAGCTTTTTCTCAATAATCTCACTGCGCACCACAGGCCCTTTTGCCCACACACCTTTTCCGAACTGAACTGCGACCTTCACACCCGTCCAAGCAGCTTGGAGGGTCTTATACGTTAGAGCATTATCGGCCACCTTGATCGCCGTATCCACATCTTGACCAAGGCCCGCCGTGATCCATACCGTCATCATCATGAGGTTTTTTTGATGGGCTAAATAGGCATCAATGTGTGCATCAAACACCTCTTTTGATTCGGATATCGCATCAATATCTTTGGTCGCCTCAAGGGCGATGGATTTCAAAAATCCGCCATGGTCTCAGCAATAACCGCCGCCATGGCGCCCGCTTTCATACCCTCGACACCGTTTAAGATATAGCCCGTCCCGCCGCCAAGTATACCGTGGAGAAGTTTGTCAGTGAGGGAATCGAGAGCCGCCGCACCAATTCTGTTGGCGCACACTCCCCCAATGGTGCCCACAGCCGTCTGCTGCGCTACACCCCGGAATAGGGCTGAACCATTTATGGGATGACCCTGCACCGCTTGGAATCCGGTGTGGACATCAGCCTTGGTCACGGAGGACACAATACGTCCGTCATAACGTTAAAGTAACGTCTCTCATGGGCCTTGACCTTGAATTGTCCGGCGATCCGGGTGTTTTTGAAAGTCAAGTCTTCGATTCCTTCAATCGTCAGTGTTGATGCACTATACATATCGCCAATGGTTTGATAGGGCTTGATGTCTTTTTGAGCAACAGCAAGAATCAGACGTTTTTCATCCTCCCCCTTTGCGGTAGATTCAATGCTGTAAAATAATAAGAACAAGGTAAATTTATCAATATCCACGGGATGGATGAATTTTGCCCCACTGTTAACGCATCAAGATCATAATCCTCAATCGTTAATCCAAAAGAAAAATGAATCTTAAGAGAGCCCTTAACAAGTAGCTCACCTTTAGAAAAGAATCCTCTCCCTGGTATGGGAATAGCATTTCCTTTTAAACCGCCATGACATTTAATTCTACCCTTATTGGTGAAGGAAGAAGTTTGGATCACTCAATTAACAAGAAAACCATAAGGGGCCTTCTCATTATGGATTAACCATTTGAGTGGATGTCTTTGGAAAGTTTCCTCTTTTTGATCTTGCAAACTCACCGTCCCCAAACGGCTGTTGAAGAAACGCTTTACATCCAAATACACGTTTTCAAAAAATAGCCACCTTCTCATTGATAAGGTCCTCTACACTAAAAGGGTTAGAAAGATCTACAAAGAGCTTCCCTTGATTGAGGACTTTTTTGATGATTATCTTTTGATGGGATGACGCCATTCTGAAAAAACCTTTATTCCAGAGTTTCTGGCGAATTGTGAGATAGACGTCATGGTCTGTACTCAGAAAACTCATGCCCCCTGTATTGATGATATCATCAATCATCAGATGATAACGCGGCCAGGCCGTCAAAGAAGAAAAGGGTGATTGATTTAAAATTTTCCCTAGAATAGGAAATGAGGATTTCCCAATTTTTTAAAGGCCCCTGCAAAGAGCCGTTTTAACGACCGTTTCAAATTTTCACCGACAATCTCTGCGAACAAAACTCAGACACAGATCTTGCGTTTATACCGCTGAACGCTCTCCCCGCACACGAACATTTTTCAAAAAACTATCTAAATGT
>JAIESS010000034.1 GCA_019745755.1 Alphaproteobacteria bacterium | reverse complement strand
GCGCTAAAAACATCAATAACATGCGCCGTAACAGGACGGGGTCCCAAAAAATTCCATAAGGCTGCTTCGACAGATCCTGTTGCAGATCCTGGCATAATGGCGATAAGATACTCCATTGGTATAGTAAGGATTTCCCGTGTTTTGTCAATCAACGCAGCAAGTTTTTGTTTGGCAGGCAACGCCCTATGGGAACGTCCCATGAGGCTGTTTTTCAAGTTATCAAAAGACCACGCCGGATGTTTGCGTGTGGGACCGGATGAGAATAAAATTTTTCTATTCATCGTTTTATTAACCAAAAATTATACTTTTATGTGGAACAATAGCATTGTTAGGCACCGTATAGTAACAAACCCATCCTACGAAAAACAGAGGAAAAATAACTCCCTAGATGATGGCATCACAATTCATTCAAAAGGAGATGACATACATGACTAAAATTATGACCAAAATTTTTAAACACTTCTTCTTATGTGTATTGTTTGTTGTTTTTTCATTATCACTCATACACGCAGAAATTGTGGGGATTTTCGGACAGGGTGATGAAAATCAGTGGGGTTACACACAGTGCAAACAGTTTTATATCCAACACAAGCAAAAGGAATTTTTTGTTCCACGCAATATTTTTCTTACGGATAAGAAAGATATTTATAAACACCGCTACGATTTCATCAGTGAAAAAGTCGATCGTGATATGAAAAAATTCAATGCTGTCTTTGCCGCCGTCTTTAATGCAAAACAGCAAATTCAATCTGTTGCTGTGATTCGTCCCAGCAGGCATAATATAAAAAGGGAGTCAAATTTTTTTTACATTCACCCCATTAGCTTTGCTGAACGTATAAAATCAGACGGACGTCGCGTCAAAATGATGCGTAGCATGATGGAACGTTATGTGCGGAGTAACGATATTAAGCAGTACAGATTTTATGTTCAGTTTTATGACGCGCGTCTTCCTGAAAAAGCGCTCTCTCTGCAAAATGAAAAAAAGAATGCGTCCATCGGTGGTGTTTTTAGCGAACCTACACACTATAATATCCAGAATATGCGGAATACATTTTTCAAACGAAGAAAAACAAAAAATAAAAACACCCTGCCACCTGAATATCGCTATCCAACACTTATGTATCAAAAGGGAATCACTCAAGCAATTGCAGAAGACAATGTTGATAACATGAATGAAAAATAGACAATGCAGATGTAGATCTAACTACAATATAACTGAACGCTAAACAAAGTGCGTGTGCGTGAAGTTTGTGTAGGCTCTGTGTTTTTCCGAAGGGGATAGTAATGTTCCTGTATTTATGTGTTGCAAGAGGCTCTTTCTGTCTTCGTCAGTGATGTTAAGCGTATCATTCACAATACTTTTGTTATAGCTGGAGGTAAAACCAAGGGTGCACACTTGCTCAAATAACCTAACGTAGCGTTCCTGGTTATATTCTACAAAAGGATCGTTGTCCCAAAATGGCTCAAGGCTTTTATCGAGAGAGAACATACAATAATAAAATGCTGCGATAGGATAGGTCTGTCCAAGATCACGCAATACTTGACGAGCACCATAAACTTTTGCTGGGTTCCACCTTTTTTTGCGTGTGGAGGCCATATACAAATCAATGGTATTAATGGCCAAGTGATAGCGTATCACGGGCATCTGATTTTCCACCGGTAGTTTTGTGTACATATTTTCAAGACGTCTCCATGCCCTATTGTGTGCGGGCTCTTTCACAGCATAGCGTTTCGTAAGGAGAAAATCGGCAAAAGTCCCCCACAGATTTTTTTTCACATGCAGATGATCCTTGCGATCCTTCCACTGCTGTTTCATGAACATAAATTTATTACGAGGACCCTCCCAATAGCGCAAAAGAAGCGTGCATAAATCCTCATTATCACCACCCTTAGCAGTGCCTTCCAGCGTTCTCACCCACGACGATGGGAGTGCATGAGTCTCAAAACGTGGGTTATCCGGGAGGATTGTTTTGATTGAGGGTGTTGTGGGCAAAGAAGTTTGCGCTGTGTTGTTGTGCAATGGGGACTGAGGATGTCTTTTTGGTTTTCTGGTCTTTTCCTGGAAGTACCATTCCTCCTCCTCTAGCATAGAAGCATTGGAAAAAGATAAAGATAAGAAAAGGCCCATAAAAACAAGGACGTATTGACGTAGACGATGGGAAGACAGCATTTTCACTCACCCAAATAAAACACGTAACTTTAGCATGGCACTGTTTTTTAGGGGGATCTAGCAGTTTTTTGATGAAGGTAAAAAGATATATTAAATAGCCAAAATGGCTGGGGTACTAGGATTCGAACCTAGGGATGTCGGTACCAAAAACCGATGCCTTACCACTTGGCTATACCCCAATGATAAGGATTTTATAGAATATATTGTCCTTTTTTGCAAGCGTTGTTTTTTGAAAAAGAATCTGCGATTATTAATTAAAATTTTAAATAAGGTCTTCTTTTGTGGTCGTCTCTCTTCTCGAAAAAGAAGCCAATTTTGATGTTACGTTCACATGTCCTTTAGGGCCTAACAAACTTATTGTCGATAAAGTTCATGCTATTGAACGCATGAGTACTCTTTTTGAGTTCACAGTGGATGTGCATAGCAAAGAAAAAGCCATTGATTTTAAAGCCCTCGTCGGAAAGAGTGGTGCCGTTAAGCTCTCGTACAAAGGAGGCAGCGATCGGTATTTTTCAGGGACAATTGGCGAAGTACGGCAAGGCATTACAGATGATGAGACGGGTTTCACGCACTACACATTAAAGATCTATCCTAAATTTTGGATGACGCGCTTCAACCAGGACTATCGTATTTTTCAAAATAAATCCGCCAATGACATTAATAAAGCCATGCTGGGCGAATATGGTGTCTCGGATCTTGCCTACAAAGCGGGGGCCAAGGGATCCATTGCTCGTAAATACTGCGTTCAATACGGTGAAAGCGCTTTTCATTATGTCACCCGTCTCATGGCAGAAGAGGGTGTCTTCTATTATTTCACATATGCTGCCAGTGGCGATACACTTGAAGTCAACGATAACGTAAGCGCCCTCACGCCCATTACACCAGCCTCCGTGCCTTTTGTTGCAAAGCGTGTTGGAAGCTTTAATTCCTCTGCCGTTGTATCTACCCCTCATTCTCCTTCTGCGCCAACCCCAGCAATGCCCACAACGCCTACCCCTTCTACGTCTTCCTTTACAACGAATGTCTCACATAGTCTTTGGGGTAATGAGATCCAAGAATTTTATCTTGAAGAACGCGTAGTCAGCAAAAAATCGGCCTATGCCGATTATAATTTTGTTAGCCCTGATACGAAACTTTACCCAAAAACCTCCGGCGACGGTGAGGGGGGAGAAGTTTACCGCTATCCCGGTCGTTTTTTCAAAATGGGTACCGGCGAAGGTCTCAACAACGTTCAAATCGAACAGCTCGAGTGGAACAAGAAAATGTTTTATGGTAGGAGCACTGTACCAGGCATGATTGCCGGGAAGAAATTTACACTCACGAACCATCCTCGTGATGATGCCAATGCTGAATATATTCTCTATGAGGTAGAGCACTTTCTCGACTTTACTCAGGAAACAAAGTGCACCTACTACAATCGTTTCTCCTGCTTCCCCTCCAGTGTTCCTTTTCGCCCAGATCCTGTCCCAAAACCACGCATCTATAGCAATCAAACAGCCATTGTCGTGGGCCCTCCCGGTGAGGAAATTCACACAGATGAACACGGCCGTATAAAAGTTCAATTTTATTGGGATCAGTATGGGTCAAATAATGAAAAAAGCTCGTGCTGGATTCGTGTGGCACAGCTTTGGAGCGGTGGTCAGTGGGGGTTTGTTTTTATCCCGCGCATCAAAATGGAAGTGGTTGTGAGTTTTTTAGAGGGTGACCCCGACAGACCCCTTGTTGTGGGCTGCGTCTATAACGGTAATAACAAACCTCCGTATTCCCTGCCTGCTGAAAAAACAAAAAGTACGATTAAGACCAATAGCACTAAAAATGCAACGGACATGTTTAATGAAATTCGTTTTGAGGATAAAAAGAGTAGCGAACAACTCTATGTCCGTGCTCAAAAAGACTATGACCGTGAAGTCATGAAGGGGGAACGCACACTTATTATTCATGAAAAAAGCGATACAAAGACTATCGTCAAAGGTAATTATCTACTGACACATAAAGCTGAAGGATCTGCCCCACCCACCCACCGGCTTCATATGATTAAGGGGGATGACATTATTGATCTTGATAAGGGGGATCGCAAAATTACCCTTACAAAGGGCGATCACACACGAACACTTACAAAAGGTAATTTGACTGAAACCCTCACAAAAGGTGATCATACGACACTTCTTGACGATGGGAATATGACTGAAACCCTTACAAAGGGCGATCACACACGAACACTTACCAAGGGTAATTTGACTGAAACCCTCACAAAGGGTGATCATACAACAGTACTTGCAGCTGGCAATATGACGATTACAGTGACGGGTAATATCACAATCAATGCCACAGCAAATATCACCCTTAATGCTGGTGGCGTCCTCACGCTCAAAGGCAACCCAGCTATCATCGGTAGCCCCACGGTGATTTCGTAGAATCTAATTTAGATTGATTATAGAGAGCGTATTCTCAGGAAGGAAGATTCTTAGCCCTTAATCACAATGGCTGTGTTCTTAATCATTGCTT
>JAIESS010000043.1 GCA_019745755.1 Alphaproteobacteria bacterium | reverse complement strand
GCCCTAGAGGATTCGAACCTCTGACCTACGGCTTAGAAGGCCGCCGCTCTATCCAGCTGAGCTAAGGGCGCTCATCCATAAGTGATACGTGATTTAGCACCGTTTTTCAAGAATGAATTCCATGACTATTTTTTAACAGGCCTGCACACAAGAAAATAAAGTTCGATTCACACCTTAAAATATATGGAGCAACTCCATAGAAACTGAAATAAATGGACTTATACAGATCCCCCTGTTTTAATTGTGATACCAACACAATAAACCCTTCTTAAGATTGTAACGCTGTGTTCTCTCACCTTATCCCACCTCCCCTCGCGTGCCTTGTGATTGTGAGCTTTATGCTCGGGGTGAGTTTTGCAGGTAATCCTGAGATCCTCAATATTACGATAGCCCCCTTTCTCCTCATTCTATCCGCCTCCTTTATTACTCTTGGGCAGATTCACACCTATGAGCGTGATGCTGCATCCGGAGTGCTTTTGTTCCTTGTGGGAAATAGCGCACATTTATTATCCTATATCATGGGAAAGCTTGGGAGAGACGCCTTGAGACTTATTATACCTCTCACACTTTGCGCGACACTATTACTCGGATGTATTCAACCACTGATATCCATATCTATGCTTATTCTTTTTGCGATGATACACACGATAACATGCCTTTCTACTCTGGCTCTGACCCATCTTCTAAGCTGTTTTAGTATTAGATCAGACCAAAACTCCCTCCTCAGCCTCTTTATTATATGGCCCCTTTTGGTACCGACACTGATTCTTTCTCTAACAACGCTTCAGGAAAGTGACACATTGGCGAGCTCAATGGATACAATTTGTTTAAATTTTGGTTTGCTCATGCTAACCTTTGGCGGAGTATTACTCATAATTCCGCACCTTTTAACCTCAGCCTTTGATGAATGATGACCCCTTTAACTTCTCTTCTTAGCCCTTTATTTCGCCTAAGTATTCTAATCACCTTGGCGAAGGGAACATGGCCCTTCGCAGCATTACTGTGTATTCTTTGTTTTGGTATAGGAACGTATACGGGATTGTTTCAAAGCCCTTCGGATTATCAACAAGGAGAGATGGTGCGTTTTCTCTACCTCCACGTACCCGCATCCTGGTGCGCTCTTATGGTTTACAGCATTATGGCCATTTTTAGTCTCATTGGTTTTATGTCAAAAATTCCAACAGCCCACATGCTCACAAAAGCCCTTGCCATCCCCGGCACCATGGTCACAGGAATAAGTCTCACAACGGGAAGCCTTTGGGGGAAGCCCGTATGGGGAACCTACTGGGTCTGGGACGCACGCCTTACCTCCATGCTTATTTTGTTTTTCATTTATCTCGGCTATATCAGCCTTGCTTTTCATCAAAAGACGACTCTTAAAAAACTGGAACGCCTCAGTATTTTAGTCATGGTAGGCTTTGTGAATATTCCCATTATTAAATGGTCCGTGGATTTTTGGTTCACTCTCCACCAACCACCAAGCATTATGCGCATGGCAAAGCCCGCCATTGATCCGGCCTTTTGGTCACCCCTCTTATGGATGACGGGGGCCTATCTATGTTTTCTTGTGAGTATGACAGCACTCTTGTTTTTGGGCATTGCGAAGCAGTATCGTTTGATGCATAGGCCACTCTCATATACAACATCCTCCACTCCATTAAAGGATGCCGCATGACATCTGTCTCCTCCTTTGCGTATGTCGTTTGTGCTTATATCGGTGTTGGTGCGTTCTTTGTGATTGCCCTTGTAGGCGTTTATTTATGGCAGCGTCGCCTTGACACGTAAGAACGAGCGCTTTTATAAAATCCTAGTGCTTCTTACCTGTGCAGGGGGGCTTGTCCTTTTTTTAGGGATTGCGTTTAAGAAAAATATTCGGTTTTTTGTCACCCCCACACAGATTATCGAGGAGAATTTAAAGCATCACAAGCATTTGCGTCTTGGTGGAGCGGTGAAGGAAAAAAGCCTGAAACAGCATCAACTGACCTCCCATTTTATTGTGACGGATGGCATTACAGATCTGGACGTGCATTATATAGGGCTTTTGCCGGATCTTTTTCGTGAAGGGCAAACCATTGTGGCGGAGGGGCATTTTAATCAGGAAAATCTTTCGCTTTTTGAGGCTACTACTATCCTTGCCAAGCATGACGAGAACTACAAACCGCCTCTAGCAACGCAAGGGGAAAAATAATGATAGCGTTTATGAGCATCAGCCTCCTCGGTGAATGTTTTCTCATTCTTGCAACTCTCATCTGCTGTATCCATCTTATCAAGGATATCCCCTACGTCAGTACTTGGATCTTCATGTGTCTTGCCGCAGCCTTTGCTGTTTTCCTCTTTTGTCATCTGACGGATCATTTTGAGCTTTTGAATGTCTTTCTCCATTCCCACACAAAGAAACCTCTGATCTATAAGATTGCGGGCACCTGGGGGAGCCATGAGGGATCCTTGCTGCTATGGTGCGTACTTCTCTCCTTGTATCAATTTCTTTTTTCATTACTACGAATGCCCCTCTTGATAAGAAAAGTGAGCACAACGTTATTTGTGACCCTTCAACTAAGTTTTTTGATTTTCCTTTATCTGGCTTCCAATCCCTTTGAACGCCTTCTTCATATTCCTCTTGAGGGACAAGACCTTAATCCCGTTCTGCAAGATATAAGCCTTGCCATTCATCCCCCTCACCTTTATCTTGGCACCCTTGGTTTTGCGCTCCCATTCATCCTCAGCCTTAGCCTTCTCATCACACATACGATGACCCCAGAGTCCTTTAAGCGTCTGCATAATATGACTCTTATTGCACAGACATTTCTTACCATAGGCATTGTTTTGGGAAGCTTTTGGGCGTACTACGAACTTGGTTGGGGGGGGTGGTGGTTCTTCGATCCTGTGGAGAATCTGGCCCTTATTCCATGGCTACTTGGGCTCATGGGCATTCACATAACCCTCATTACAGGGAAGACGGGGCGATATCAACGCACCAGTATCATCCTTAGTCTTAGCACGTTTTTAAGCTGTCTCTTCAGCCTCACCCTCATTCGCTCGGGTATGCTGAATTCCGTGCACTCCTTTGGTATGGATGAAAAACGCGGATCCTTTTTGTTTATCCTTTTTCTCTTCTGGGCAGGACTATCGGTGTATACGTATAGGACTAACCGTAAAAAATTTCCCTCCGAAAGTGCTAAGGGAATGGACCGGGGGAGCCTCATGGCGGGGACGAGTCTGTTTATTTTCACAAGTGCCCTTGCCGTCCTCCTTGGCACTCTTTTCCCATTTATCACAAATCTCCTCGGTTGGAGTTTTACACTGGATCATTCTTATTATATCCAGACTTTTGTTCCCTTATGGATACCATGCCTCGTTCTTTTGCCCTTGGCCATTACACTAAAGTGGGTGAGAAGTGATCGAACAGGACATATGATCAAGCAGATACTGCTACAGATTTTTGTTCTCGTCACCGGAACAATTCTTTTTCTTTACGGCGTGCTTACTCTGCCTTTTGAGGTGGCTCTTTGGTGTGGATTTTCTGTTCCAACCCTTGTCTTTTCGGTACGAAAATTCACATCCATCACATCAATCGGACAGCATATGGCTCATATGGGCTTTGCGCTTTCCATCATCGGCATTGCCGCATCCAGCATACTATCCGTAGAGGATAATGTTCTCCTGCATGTAGGTGAGTCAACGATGATTAGCAGTATTCCCGTGCTGCTTCAGGATGTTAAAACTGTGGAGGGCCCCAATTATAAAGCCACCCAAGGCATCTTTAGTGTTGGAACACAGATGGCCAACGTCATGGCGGAAGAGCGTCATTACTGGACCCAAATAACAAATGATGCGATGCCTCGACGCCACCTCGAGACAGGCCTTACGTCTGTTAATATATTCTCCCACATCCTCGTCATGCTCAGCGATATAAGCAGTAGCTCTTCAAGATCAACGACCCCAGCTTACGCCGTCAAAATCATCTACAAACCCTACATCAATATTATGTGGTTGGGCTTCATCCTCATTATTTTCGGATTGTTTGTGAGCAGCGTTCGCACCTATTTTAATAAAATCCAGTAATTATACTCTAAGAAGAAATTATGAGGCAGAGCGGACCGGAACTATAAGAGGCTTAGAAAAAATTCGGGCAAGCGCACTTGAACGTATGAGTCAAAACGACCATGCATCTAAACTCGTGGGGTGTGCGCTACTTTTTATCTGTTGCGTTGCTCTGATCTTTTATTACAGCGGTCTTTGTGTCTGGTTTTTTTCCATGTTTTTCGCCATGAGGTTTATCTGTCTTTTCCTCAGAACTTATTTTTCTCTGTGGGGTTGATGCTCCATGAGTGTAGGATGGGCGTTTTTGAAACATACTTCTTTTCTTTACTTCTCGAGGAGAAGGATGCTTTTTCTCATCGTGAGGAGAGAGGTGCTTTTCTTTATCAACAGCAATTCTTTCAGGTGACTCTTGGCTTGAGGATGCCTGATGACTTGAAGCGCTGCGAGGTGATCCAGATGATGTGAAAAGAGATGATGGAAACTTAGGAGGGGTAATTGAGAGCTTTGGCTTATTTCCTGATGTGGACCGTGGTTTAGTTGGTATAGTATTTTGATGGGGTACATTTAAAGCATCAGATGATGTCACGGCGATAAGGAGGGAGGAATCTTCC
>JAIESS010000103.1 GCA_019745755.1 Alphaproteobacteria bacterium | reverse complement strand
CCGTACTCCGCAAGGATAGCATCGCGAAGAGCCCAAAGAGCACTCATGCGGCCACGTTCTACGCGGTTTGTGCCGTGAGCGGGATGAAGGCCATCGACGGGTGTTCCATTTATTTTATAAACTTGATTGCCGGATTTTTTCTTGCCATCTGTTGTTAAACCAAAATGCGTTGCAAGATTGATAAATGCATTAAACTCTTCTTGGGTAATATTCGTTTTCTCTTTCATCTCTTCAAGCATGGTATTTATTTTAGCTAATTTGCGTTCTTGTTTTTCTGTTAAAGGAGGCTTTACTGAAGCATTGTTGAAGGCATCAATAGTGGATACCTTGCGAGTTACATCGCCCTGTAATGGCTCTAACACTTCACGTTTCTCGCGGCCTTCTTTTCTTTGTGCTTTTTCTCTCTCCCTTTGCATCTTACGTTGAGCATCATCAAGAACTTCTCTTTTTGTTGAAGATGTTGATGTTGTGATGTATATAGGCGGACTCCGATTATCGTCATAAGTGTTTTGGATATGCGCAGCAATAGTTTTCATCGCATCTCTATTGTTTGAGAAAGTCGTATTTGTTTGAGGGCTTTTAATGCGTAATCCGTCTCGTTCTATGACAACAATCTCTTGATTCCTTCTGCCCGCGAGTGCTTTTTCAGTTTTCTGCCATATGTCATAGATTACAGGGCGAAGATATGCAAAAAAAGAACCTGCACCTATCATGCGGTAAATCGACGCTTGATCATTCATTTTTAGGTAGTGGTTCTCCAAACACTTTTGGAGATCAATATTCGATTTATAATTTCCATAATCAGATGTGAAGTAATCAAAGAAATTTGGATAAAGAGAAAGAAAATCAGGATTTTCAATATTTTGAAGATATTCTGATCCAAGAGCCCAAACACCCGCATCAATACATCTATAAGAATAAGCAATAGTATTGGAGTGGTCAAAATGAGTCTTATAAAAACTAAGAGACAAAAGTCCTGCGCTGCTGAGTAAATACTCCCAATTTCGAGGACTTGTGGATGTATTTTTCCTGAATGAATAGAATAATTCTTTGAAGCCATGGGTGCCACCGTATAGGGTTAATCCCCCTACGCCTGCCAAAACATAAAAATATGAAAAATCTTTATCTTCCAGAAAATATGTCTGCTGGGAAATTGAATAAAAAAGGCTTGTCCCTACAACACAATCCGTTAAGGCAAGAAAAAGATGTGCTATTTTCCCGTTAATATCGTTGGTGTGTATGCGCCTTCTATTCTCAAGATCATTTTTCCTATGCTTGTTATTGATAGGAAATTTTGCATTACTATAGCTTTTGGCATACCACTCCTTTGCCCCTCCTAAAACATTTTGGATAACTTCCATAATACACCACGCTGCTACGCAGCCAATCACATCAATATTATCAATCTGAGAGAATTCTGTGGTGGGGTAAATATAAGCGTTTAAACTGTAAATAAAGATACCTGCGCTTAGTAATAATACTTGTTGTTTCCAATGCTCTGTCGGAGCATACGTGTCATACATGTGTACGAAAGGTTGAGTTGCGCGTGATGCAGCACAAGATACCGAACTTGAAGCAAGATCGTACCAATTTTCTTGTGTGGGATAATTTTCTGATAAGGGCTTATTTTTCTTTTGTGAATAAGATTTGGCGGGGATATTGTCTTCGAGTGAGATCCTGTCACTCGCAGTAGCAGCAGCTATTATAAGAAAAAATTTTAGAGAAATAATATGTATATTTTTTACCATTAAAACCTCTTTATTTAAAAATAACAACAATAACAATGTATTAATTCATAGTCAATAAATTTTATGTGGTATATCCAGATTGGAGTTCTTGTGGGCCTCTGGGAATTCTCAAATTCATTCTTGAAAAACGGTGCTAAATCACGTATCACTTACGGATGAGCGCCCTTAGCTCAGCTGGATAGAGCGGCGGCCTTCTAAGCCGTAGGTCAGAGGTTCGAATCCTCTAGGGCGCGCCACTTAACCGGGGTGGACTATGAAGATTCTTTTTATTACGTCGTCCCGTCTTGGGGATGCCATCCTTAGCACGAGCATTTTGCATTATCTCGAGAAGAAATACCCGTTTTTAGATGTAACGGTCGTGTGCGGTTCTTTGCCCGCCGACCTTTTTCGGACGATTCCTTTTTGTTCCAAGGTTATTATTCTCGATAAGAAACCCTTTTCCATGCACTGGATTGATTTGTGGAAGAAAACCTTTTCACAGAAATGGGGTCGTGTTATTGACCTTCGTGGATCTCTTCTTGGGTATTGTCTTAAAACGCATAAGCGTAGCCGTTGGGAAAAAGCACGACTCACAGAGGGACATCAAGTTGAGCGGTTGCAAAAACTTATGAATGCACCAACACCATTGTCCCCTAAATTATGGTTGGATGATGTGTCCTTAAAAAAAGCCAAAAATCATATGCATAACCGCACGCTTGCCGTAGCGCCCACAGCTAATTGGATCGGTAAGCAGTGGCCGACGGAGTCTTTTGTTGCAGTCATTAAGCATTTTTTAAAAACCTATCCTGACGCTGATATTTTACTTGTGGGGGCGCCTCATGAGGGACAAATCATTCAAACAATTCAGCGCGAAATTAATGTATCAAACATCAAACCGTTGCTCTCTTCGGATTTAGGTTATGTCGCCTGTTGTCTGAGCCAGTGCGATGCTTTCCTCGGTAATGATTCGGGTCTCATGCATATGGCGGCAAGTCTTGGTATTCCTACCATTGGTCTTTTTGGTCCTAGTGACGAGACACGTTATGGTCCTTATGGCTCCGATACATATGTTCTGCGCATTCCCATGGCGTTACGTGATCTTGAGAAAACACCTGGATTTTCCTATTCTGCACCAGTGAATTACATGGGGAATCTGCATCCTGATACGGTGTGGGCGACCCTTAACCCTCTTTGGGAGAGTATGCATGCTAAAATTGATGACTTGGCCAACATCCCCCTTCGGAGCAAAGGTCAAAGCTTGCCTTAAGGCTCTCGATCTTTATGATGGGATAGAGATCATCAACTACTTCCCCTGGTTGCCGGATAATGAGCTCCGTATTAAAAACCCCATCAATAAAATTCCCGTTCTTATTTTAGACGACGGGTCAGCCCTTTATGACTCCCCTGTGATATGTGAGTATCTGAATGACTTTGCTAAGGGATCCCTTATTCCATCTCAGAAAAAATATGTTGTTCTGCGCATCCAAGCCCTATGTGATGGCATCCTTGATGCAGCTGTGAGTGCGCGCTATGAAACGCATTCAAGACCAGAACATTTGCGTTCAAAGGATTGGTATGACCGCCAAATGCAAGGAGTGAAGGCAGGGCTGGAAGCGCTGGCCACGGAATCTTTGGATATGGAGATAACCTTGTCCAGCTTATGTGCAGCCGTGACTGTCGCTTATCTTGATCTACGTTATCCTGATGAGCCCATGGCAAAAATTCCTAAACCTCTAAGGAACTGGTTTGAGAACTTTGTAGGGAAGCACCCTTGGTTGACGGACATCTTGCCAAAAGATATACTGCCCTTGCCAGAGAACCGGCTAATGCTTGAACAATAAGGATAAAAATTATGCAATTCATCAAAAAACTTACGATGGTATGCTTGCTTGGTATGCCATCCCTTCAGGCAATGAACGGCACAGAAGTGTCCGAGACTCAATTAACAAACCATGCCCCTTTTACAGTCACTCACTCCACACACGACGTGATAATTACAAGCGTTACAGAATCGGATAGAGAGCGAATAACGTCAATTATTCAAGCTAGCAATGAACATCAGTTAGGCATTAATCCTGAAAAAGAGAAGACTCCCTATACTTTAAGCAGTGCAAATTTCTACGTGGGTAAGGCAAAGGAACGCAGCGAAGCCACAGGGTTTTATGCTCTTATTGGCGAAGCCCACGATGTGTTTTTTGCACAGGGTTGTATGCCAACAATCTATCAAAAAGTAGAGCATAATTGTATCAATCATTTTTTTGCTAATCATGGCTTGACTCGGAAAAAGAATCCAGCACAAAGTTATGACGCAATGAATATGGAATCTGTTGATGATGGGGGTGTTGTTGCGGTTGCTTTCGGTGCAGATCCTTCTCTTGAAAGGGATACCGTCAAAAGTTACTGGAAAGCTTTTATTAATACGGTAAAGATTCTAAAAACTGCAGATCATAAGCTAACGTATGCAGCAGAAGGACAGCGCAGCCCCAAACTTCTTGCTTTTATTGCGCCAGCCTATGATTCGGTTTTGTTGTCTGTTATTCAAGAGGTCGGCTTTACGGTGTATGGTCGTACCCACGAAACTTATGGCCCAGTTGTTCATGAGCTTTATCCAGAACTCGATCGTGTTCTTGCTGTTTGTAAAATATAGAAAAGCGATTATTAACCCATCGTTAGCAAATCAAGTCTTGTCATATGAGAGAGGCTCCCCTCTCTCACACTTTTTCTCAAATCCTTCCCGTAAAATATCAACGTTGTCCCATCATTGAAAACATCTTGATTGTGTGTTATACAACACCAATGGATTATAGTGTGTCCCATTTATGACCTACGTCGTTACTGAAGCGTGTATCCGTTGCAAGTACGGTGATTGTGTGACTGTGTGCCCTGTGGATTGTGTTTATG
>JAIESS010000226.1 GCA_019745755.1 Alphaproteobacteria bacterium | reverse complement strand
GACCACTCGGCCACCTCTCCAAAAGATATCCAAAGACTAGTCGAAAACGCGTCCAGACTCAAGCCTTTTCGACAATCTTATTAAGAAGTTGTATTTTATCAAAGGCAGGAATAAAAAAGTAAAACCTACTCCTGTCATTGATTGTTCAAAATGTGCCAGCTTCTACTCACTTCGGTGATGCTGTCACTGTTTTTCTCCCCAAAAACCCAAGAACATTATCTATCATCTTGGCAAAGGCGCCGTTGCCAAGAACATTGGCACATGTGATAACAGGATCAAAGAGAATATAAAGTGCTGTGATCAGTGACATCATTTCTGCATTAAAGCCAAGGTAACTTTCCAGAATGGGAAGCATAACAAGAATGCCTCCACCGGGAATGGCTGCTACGGAAAACTTTGCAAGAACGAAATAGAGGGCGAAAATGAGATAGTTAAGCAAAGATGGTTCCTCCATGCCAAAACTTTTAAGGACGGCGTAGGCAAAGATAGGAATGGCAAAGCAATCCCCGATGAGGTGAATATTCACCGTTGCAGGAATAACAGAGCGTGCGATATTTTTGTCCTTCGCACTTTTTTCTGCCCCCATAATTGTAAGAGGCATGCTGGCGGCAGAGGACATTGTACTAAAACCACTGATGGCGGCTGGTAGCATATGGCTCACATTGGCGATAAAATCTCGAACTTTACCGTTGTTAAGCAAAAAGTAAGCAAGGGAAATATATGTAAACTGAGCAAGAGCAATAAACACAAAAATCATCGTGTAGTCTTTGATGATCATACCCACAACACCGTCATGCTGTAGTTTAATAACAAACCCTGCAACAAAGACAGGAATGACGGCCACAATACATTGTAAGATAGCACCAATAACTTTTTCTGCTTTATCAGCAATGCTAAAAGCAAACGCAGGCACACATTTCGATGCAATAATCCCAAAGACGATGCCGGTAAACATTGCTTTATCATTCGCAATGAGTTTTGGCAAATTGAGGACCCACATGGCCTCTAAGCCTCCCGTTTCGTGCGGTTTCAGCATGGATAAGTCAAAGTGATAAATCCATATCCCCACATAATGACTCAAAAACGTCGCTGTAAAATTGGAAACACAGACAAAAACCAAAATCATACCAATAATTTTTGTGGCATTACGCGAAAGACTAACAGCTGCTTTGAAAAGTAACCCAAAGATAATAAAAGGAAGTAAAAGGACGATAACGTCTTTAATACTGAGACTAATAGAATAAAGTCCTTGCTTAAGGACAAGTGGGCAAAACGGGGCTAAAAAGATAACGACAATAATAATTGCCACTAAAATAAAGGGCATTTTACGAAACATGGGATCTCTCCTGGAAATTTTTATGTAATAATATGGGGAAAATAAGGGTGCAAAAGATTTACCGGCGGGAGCCGGTTGCTGTGGTCGTTAGGAAAGAAACTGTATTGTTTAATAACATTTTTGCCTATTAAATATTGCGCCAACTCATGACACTATGCTAAATATAGCAAACTTAATTGCTTGATTCAATATTTTTCTTGCGCATTAAAAAAACACTTTCACATAAGAGAGACCATGACACAAAAATATCACGCCATTAATTTTATGGACAAATTTTCAAAATTCAACGAAACATGGACGCCTAAAATCTTAGGGCGATTTGATGACTATTACCTCAAAGCCGCAAAAATGGCGGGTGAATTTGTCTGGCATTCACATAAAGACGCCGATGAGCTTTTTATTGTTGTATCTGGCACCTTAAAAATTATGTTTAGGGATGGAGATGTTATGCTATCTGCTGGGGATTGCTTTATTGTGCCTCGCGGAATAGAACATAAACCTGTGGCGGATGGCAATGTCTGCTGCTTACTTATTGAGAAAGCTGGCACCCTCAATACAGGCGATCAAGGTGGCGATAAAACAGTCTCTGATGAAGAGTGGCTTTAAAGCTTTATGAGGAAAGCATTCTAAGTCTCAGCCCTTGCCTTTTAGAGGCACATTATGGCTTTATACACTTACAATTACAAGATAAGCCTATTCCTCATGAAATACCGTATTAACGAAGCCTTTGACCAGCGCGATAACCTCAAAAATCTTGAAAATTTTTCGGCGGATGTGCAGCAATGCCTTAACCTTTTAAATAAGGGTGAGCTTCGCGTGGCGGAAAAAATCCATGGCACATGGACCACCCATGAATGGATCAAAAAAGCTATTTTGCTCTCCTTTCGTCTGAATCCAAATATCATGATCGATGGGTTTGATGGGTATCACTGGTTTGATAAAGTTCCCTTGAAGCATAGCGATACCAGTTACCGCTCTGTGCCCGGTGCTATTGTTCGCCATTCTGCCTTTGTTGAGCCTGATGCCATTCTCATGCCATCTTTTATTAATGTGGGAGCTCGCGTCGGCGAAGGCACCATGATTGATACATGGGTGACGGTGGGATCCTGTGCTCAAATTGGCAAACACTGCCATATTTCTGGCGGCGTTGGCATTGGCGGCGTATTAGAGCCCTTGCAAGCCAATCCTGTGATTATTGAAGATAACTGCTTCATCGGGGCACGCTCTGAAATTGCTGAAGGCGTTATTGTTGAGGAAGGCGCCGTTATTAGTATGGGTGTTTTTATCGGCGCATCCACAAAAATCGTTAACCGTGTGTCGGGTAAGATTATATATGGCCGTGTGCCAGCGTATAGTGTTGTTGTTCCAGGTACACTCCCTGATCCCAAGAATCCTCTTGCCCCAAGCCTTGCCTGTGCTGTGATCGTCAAGCAAGTGGATGAAAAGACGCGGTCAAAAACCTCGATTAATGATTTGCTGAGGGATTAGGAATAAGAGGCAAGTTAGTTTTCGAAAATTTAGGCAGTACATTAAAAATAAATATTGATTGAAAGCATAAGCACCGTGGCCTGGCAGACTATTATTGAGAATGTCCTCAACATGAAAGAATCTGTGGGGTCTCTTTTGATCCCTATTATGGAAGGTGGTTCTGATTCGAAGCTGTATGCTTTTGATACTGAAGGCAAAGTTTATATCGCTCGTGTGTTTTCAAAAGACCGCGATAAAATAGATAAAGAACGCGAGGTTTTCTTTTTAAAGATGGCCAGTGATAATGATATAACGCCTCCACTTTTTTATGCATCAGCAGAAAATAATCTTGTCATTCAACAACGCATTCACAAAAAAAACCATGATTTTTCTGAAAAATCCCGTGTAAGAAACCTTTTTCATTGTATCAAACAACTGCACAGTCTCTCCGTTCCACAAAACGTTCCATCACATGACAATCATTATGCAATGTGGGCGTTTGATGCTTCAAAAAATATGCACAATAAAAAGTATGAGGGTTTTCTCAATACAGTATGCTATCAACGCGTCCTAGCTGCCCTCAAAAAGCATGAGACAACGGCAGTAACACACAATGATTTGAATCCGCGCAACATTCTATGGGATGGGGAGCGCCTTTTTTTCATTGATTTTGAGAATGCTAGCATAGGCGACCCCTATTTTGATCTGGCAGCATTAATGCTTTTTTACACCTTTTCCATATCAGATTCACACCAGCTCTTCACGGATTATTTAGGTTATCCACCAACAGCTATAATGTCTTCAAAGCTACATCTGATGACGATTGTATGCTTAGCCACCTATGGCCTTTGGTATTTGGGATTTCTTTACGAGGGGCACAAAGATCGCTCTCAAAACACACTCGATTCCATCCTGCAACGTATAGCCGAAGGGGCTGATTATTTAACGACACGTGATGATTATATTGAACTAGGTCTGCGCCTGTTTGACAAAGCAACAGCAGATTTGCATAATCAGGACACAACACATGCTTTATTCATCTTAGAACAGTGATCAGCCCCTATCCTCCCGTCATTA
Source organism: Alphaproteobacteria bacterium (assembly GCA_019745755.1). Classification (GTDB taxonomy): domain Bacteria; phylum Pseudomonadota; class Alphaproteobacteria; order Paracaedibacterales; family JAKBAR01; genus JAKBAR01. The sequence continues at coordinate 708 of JAIESS010000226.1, read as the reverse complement.
AGATTGTTCAAGACCTTATTCGATTTCCAAGTATTACGCCTCATGATGCTGGGTGCTTGGATTATATTGAAAATTATCTAATACCCCTTGGTTTTAATTGTCAGCGTTTAGATCAAGCCGGAACAAGCAACCTTTTTTCAAAGATCAGTCGCGGCGGTAAGCATTATTGTTTTGCGGGCCATACAGACGTTGTTCCTCTTATAGATGAGACGCTTTGGACATGTCCCCCCTTTGCAGCAGAGATACATAAGGGTAAAGTGTATGGGCGCGGCGCCGTGGATATGAAGGGGGCCATTGCAGCATTTCTCGCAGCGCTACCAGCACTCCTCCAAAAGCATCCGAATGATAGTTTTAGTGTGCTGCTCACCTCTGACGAAGAAGGTGATGCGACTTTTGGGACGAAAACAGTAGTGGAGTGGTTGCAACAGAAAAATGAAAGGATTGATCTATGTCTCGTGGGCGAGCCAACCTCTGTTCATTGTGTGGGGGATACGCTTAAAATAGGTCGCCGCGGCAGCCTGAGTGGCACACTTACAGTCCATGGCGAAGCGGGGCACGTGGCCTATCCTCATCTGGCGAAAAATCCCATTCCAGAGATGGTGCGATTTTTAGAGAGTATGCAAGAGCCTCTTGATACCGGAATGGAGGGTTTTGATCCAAGCCATCTTGAGATCACAAGTATTGATGTGAATAATCCTACGCGTAATG
>JAIESS010000186.1 GCA_019745755.1 Alphaproteobacteria bacterium | reverse complement strand
CTCTATGACTTTTTTCATTTAGCACTCTTACTTTTTTTACAGGAGGCCTTCTTAATCCTTTTGTTGTTTTTATTTTAGGTCCTGTTTTTCTCATGGCTTCTTTTCATAATATAAAGCTTTTGTGCACTCTTCTTATCAGTAGCAGTTTTGTTGTTGCAGTCCTCTATATTTCTCCCTATCCACTTCCTTGGTTTGATAGCGGCCTTGTTTTTGATCCTCTTTTACGTTTTGCAGCTGCCATTAGTTTGTGGGGGAGTATTCTTTTTTATGGCACGTATCTTTTTTATATTCACCAGCGCAAATTCAAACTACTTCAACAACTAGAATCTGCTGAAAATAGTTTGTTTGAGCAAAAAAAGATTACAGAACTTGGCCTTATGGCAGCCGCGTGTGCCCATGAGCTTGGCACCCCCCTTGGGACAATCCTTTTAGTGGCAAAAGAAATGGAGTCACAGCTTGTAGGGTCCCTTCGGGATGATGTTGACCTTATCACATCCCAAACAAAACGGTGCCAAGTGATTTTAAAAAGCCTTGGATCACTTTATAAATCCTCCAGCTATTTTCAAGTAGATCTTGTCCAGTTTATCATATCTATTTTTCACACTTACCCCCACACATGTTCTTTTTATGTCAAAAATAATCTGTCTACCGCTTATTTGATTGATGGAGGATCAGAGTTATCCCTTGCTTTTGGGAATATTTTTCAAAATGCCATACGTTATGCAAAAACAGCTGTGACTGTATCCTTTAGGGAAGAAAAGCACGGTGTAGTGATCTCTATTCACGATGATGGAAAAGGCTTTGACGCAGGACTCTTGAGTTATCTAGGCAATATTTTGCCTCAAGATATAGCCGATAGTAAACACATGCAAACGAATACCCTGGGTCTTGGTCTGTTTATTACGAAACGTCTTTTTGAGCAAAAAAACGTCCTCTTGACTTTTAGCAATGACCATGGTGCTGTGTATTACATTCATATTCCTTATGCTCTCTTGGAGAAAAATATCCTTTCCCTAACACAGAATAATGAAAAGAGGTCTGCATGAAAAATCTACTTATTCTTGATGATGATAAGCCGTGGTTGACACGCCTTTCTACGGTCTTTGAAAAGCGCGGTTATACTGTGACGCCTTGTTCATCCTTGCAAGAAGCTATTGATGCTTTATCAAAGGGTGTTTTTGATTATGCTGTTTTTGATTTGCGTCTTGAAAACGGTACATCTCTTCAAATTATTGATTATGCACGCAAAACATCTCCTCACATTAAACTTGTCATCTTGACAGGGTATGGTAATTTCGCAACGGCAGTGGCCGCCATTAAGCAAGGCGCTGTCAATTATTTAGCAAAACCTGCGGATATTGATGAGATTGAAGCAGCTCTTTTAGGGCAAGCTCCCAATCCTGTTATGCCCCAAGAAAACCTTCTTTCTGCTAATCGTGTTAAATGGGAATATATTCAGCGCGTATTAACCGCAAGTAATCAAAATATCTCCGAAGCTGCTCGCCGCCTAAAAATGCATAGACGTACGTTGCAGCGGATTTTGGCAAAACACGCACCAAGAGGGTAATAGTTCTGCACAATTTTTGGTGTGTCTCAAGAGAAAAAAGATGCCATCAACACACCGCCTCCATGCTATTTTACATCATACAGGGGTAGCAGTCTTTTTATGTACATCCACAGCTTGCGGCACCACCAGGCCCCATACCGCTTTGGGTGGCTTCACGGCTCACATAATGATGTTCTTGCATAGCTGTTTCCATAGGATATGGATTTGAACTCATGTGTTCCTTGGCCAAATAGTTGCGGTCCAGCGGTTTTACGTGTTCGCATCCACTTAACAGAAGAACAAGAATGCCTGGGAGAATGTAAAGTTTAGCCATTTTTACCCTCTTCTTTCTTTGAAGACGATGTGTTTGATTGAATCAGTCCCTCAATTGAAGCTTTTACGGAATCATTAAAGGCATCAAACGTTTCTGTTGTTCCGTCGTTTTTTGTAACTTTTATGATGGGAAGTTTTGGTAGATCTGCGTGCGTATCGTAGGTAATAGGATAATTAGGATTGTGCTTTGCGATGTAGGCTTCTCCCTCTTTTTGATCACGGTCAACAATCACACCATTCACCGATACATCGTTTGGATGTTCTTTTAGAAGTTTATTAAAAAAGTCAAACTCAAGGGAGCAGGTTGGACACCAGGACGCAGAATAGCTTGTGATACTTACTTTTGCTTCAGCAAAAACACTTCCAAGAAAAATCGCACAAAAGAGCGATGTATATTTCAAATATGTCATGTGAATTTTCTTTTCTAGAATTGATTGCATGTCTTATTGTCTATAGCAGATGTTAATATTTGGTAAATTTCCAATATCTTTTTTGCCACCTTTTTCCTTGTATTTTATTAAATTTTTGTAAAAAATGTATGTAACAGAGACCTTATCAGAAAAATAAAGTGATCTAAGAAAGTTTAAGAAGTACGCAAATCCTTTGGAAACGTTGACATAGTACTAAAATAATTGGAGAAAATGGATTTATGACACAGCCGAACTCACTCAAGGCCCTTACATCTCTTGCTCTTACGCTTATTGGAGCAAAGGAAATATGCGCTGAGACACGCATTGTCAAACCTAAAGTATCCATGAATTACGGACGCTCGGATGAGAGTAAGCAACGTTATCGTTACGATCTTTATGGTATGACCTATGCTACACCTGTCGGTGATGACTTTGACGTGTCTGTTGACGTTGGTAGGGATGTTATGGCGGGAGCAAGTACCGTTTACCAAGCTCCTTCCATCGGCAACAGGGTAACAGGCTCACACACAGAACTCGAAGAACAACGATCAGGGGCATCAATCGTCGATTACCGTAACTATATCTCAGGGACGGCACGTTTTTTTGGTAAAGATAGTCCACTTTTGGGGGAGACATATCACTTTGGCGCAACCTTGGGTACGTCGCGTGAACAAGATTATATATCCCATACATTGGGTGCTGAATATGGTCGAACCTTTAATGAAAACAATACAGAGCTCACCTTTTCAGCAACGTTTAACGATAACACCATTAGAAAACGTCCTTATGCAAACAGTGAACTTGCAATCTTTGCTAATCCTTCAAAAACTTCATCATCTCAAGATTACAATATAACACTCAGGCAGGATATTAATAAACACTCCTATGTGACAGGAACTCTTGGTTATAGACGGGATCAAGGATACCTTGCTGATCCGTATAAGGCTGTTTTTGTGTACGGTGATGCACGTGCTTTATCTTTCTACAGCTCATATATTCCTAATGCGTTTCTTGGAGGGAGGTTCCCTGGTGGTTTTACTCTTCTTTTAGAGAGCCGACCAAGCTTACGTCATGACTGGACCATGAATCTGAAGTATGTGTATCATTTCACAGCAGCTGATTCATCTCTTCATTTGGACTATCGTTTTATGAAGAGCAGCTGGGATATACGGTCCCACACCTTTAGTGTTATGTATGTCCAACCTTTTGCAGAAAAATGGGAAGTCGCACCCTCCATTCGTTACTATACTCAACACGAGGCCTTCTTCCACTCGCCTCTTTTCAGAGTAAACGGTGGTATCAATCAACTTCCTGCTGCAGAAATTCCTCGTGGCAATGTATTTTCCAGTGATTACCGCCTGTCGTCCTTTGGATCCATCGATACAGCTCTTCGTTTAAGTCGCAAATTCCTTGCTGATGAATCGGCGAAGGTGACGTTTATGGCGGGTATGGCAACACGTCGTAATGCGTTTTATTGGGGAACAAAGTCACAGCTTAAGAATAAAGCCAATGATTTTAATGATTATTACGGATCGGTAACACTGGCGTTTGAATTAGGGAAAGCGCCCCTGCCGTCATCATCCCCAGTGTCGTCTCCATTAACGAGGGCTGCTTCAACATCTACACCAGATTCCTCCAAAGTAGCCTATAAGGAAGGGACATTCTCCATTAAACCGTTCACCATGAATTTCGGGGGGATGATTCTGGGGTACCGCAAGAAAAATGCCCTTATCAATGAACGTGAGGTAAATACGCATAGAAGTGTCCCAGGTTGGGGCGGCAACCGCGCTGAACGTCATGGTTCGGGATGGGATATTGAGGTGGGTTACTTCCCCCTCGATAATTTTGAGGTCTTTGGTATTGTTGGCTTCACTTATGAGAAGCCCTTGCGCAAGATTCCTGTGGGACCACTTAACAATAGTGGTATTATTCCAGGATTCCCAGGATTTCCTCAATTTGCTTTTGATTTTAAACCAAAGTTTTGCTATACGGTCAGCCTTGGTTCCCGTTATTACTGGGCCATGGAGGAGAGCCGGTGGACACCCTTCATCGGTGGTCATCTGAATCTGACGCAGCAAGACTCAACGGACGCTGATGTATCACACTTTGAATACTTTGGCCCTATTCTGGGTATCCCTGAATCACGTTCCATGGGACCCATCCGACTTCAAGGGCGTAAAACCATTTATGGTGCGACGGCACAGTTCGGTGCGGATTATAAATTTACGGAAACTGTTGCCCTTACACTTCTTGCGGGTATTCAGT
>JAIESS010000035.1 GCA_019745755.1 Alphaproteobacteria bacterium | reverse complement strand
TAAAGAGCGCCTCACTCATTTTGAGGTCATTGAAATTAAACAATCAACCAAGGATGATGAGGAAAAGCTTTTTCTTAGGCACATCAAAGAAGGTGATTATGTCATTGGTTTGGATGAGAAAGGTAACGATATGAGCAGCTCCCGTTTTGCTTCCAATCTTTCGTCTCAACTGCGAACCTATAAAAATCTATGCTTCCTCATTGGCGGTGCTGACGGTTTGAGTGAAGGCATCCGTATGCGCACGAATTTTTTGGTGAGTTTTGGGAAAATGACATGGCCCCATATGCTTGTGCGTGGCTTACTCGCTGAGCAAATTTACCGTGCAACTCTTATCCTGAATAATCATCCTTATCATCGGGAATAAACGATTGATTGTGTGAAAAGTCTTACATTAATGGGATATGTTTTTTTTTGATAACTTTTTAAAATAAAAAGTGGGGCGAGTGACCGGAATTGAACCGGCGGCCTCAAGTACCACAAACTCGCGCTCTAACCGACTGAGCTACACCCGCCACAGATGAGTTATTGATAGCTTTTTTAAAGGATAACGTCAAGGGTTTATGCAGAAAATTCTTTTTTTACGAACGTTTATAATATGATGCGTTGCTGAAACTTCTTCAAAACGCTATCACTAAGACAGGTTTCCTCAATAATTCGCCAAAATGACATCCCCTATACTTCTCAAACCCGGTCTTTATATTGTTCCAACACCCATTGGAAATTTGAAAGATATTACACTTCGATCCATTGAAACACTGAATAGTGTGGATATAATTGCGTGTGAGGATACCAGGATAAGTGGTAAACTCCTTAATCATTATGGGATTTCAAAAAAGCTGATTCTGTATCATGAGCATAATGGGGAGCGCATGCGGCCGCGTATTCTTTCCATGATTGAGGAGGGGCAGTCCATTGCTCTTATTTCAGATGCGGGGACGCCGCTCATTTCCGATCCGGGGTTTAAGCTTGTACGGGAGGTGCATGCACGTGGCCTTTATCTCACATCCCTACCAGGCCCATCCTCGGTTATGACGGCGCTGACCCTATCCGGTTTTCCAACAGATCATTTTATTTTCGCAGGCTTTGCCAATACAAAGGATTTTGACGCCCTGTCCAAAATTCCCTATACCCTTATTTTTTTCTCCACAGCGAATAAGCTCATGGGCGATCTCGGGCGTATGCAGGAGGTGTTTTCTAATCGCGATGTGGCCGTCCTTCGGGAGATCTCTAAAATGTTTGAGGAGGTTAGGCGCGGTACGTTTGTTGCCGTGATGGAGCATTTTAATGACCATCCACCCCGCGGTGAAATCGTGCTTGTTCTTTCTACCCCCACAGCGCCGGAGGAGATTGATTGGCAAGCCATTGATAAGGTCATTGAATCCGCCTTGGCAAAGGTAAATCCCATGACATCAAAGGACTTGGCTGCTGATCTTGCTGAGCAATTTAGTATTCCTAAGCGTGATCTGTATAAAAGGATTCTATCTTTAAAGTAAGAGTCCATTTTCACTTTTTATTAAGATTTAGACGCTATTCTTAGAACATGGAACATGGAGAAAATGTATGCGTCGTATTATCGTTCTGACAACCCTTCTTTTAGTTTTTTTAACAGGTGAAGGTCAGACAACACCTCTTTCGGACAAGCTCAGCTTGCCAAAGACCTTGGATGTCCCCTATAACGCCATGGATATTATTGCCGCTTTTGATACTCTTTACACCCATGATAAGTGGGCAGCAGAAAATGATGCGCAGCTGGCTCATTACCTTGCTTTTGGTAAGATTTCAGACGGCACGGGTGGCTTTATTCCTGCAACAAATGATTATTTAGTGCGCACGGATCCAAATCTCACGACGGCGGATGAAAGGGCGGCTATTTTCAAACTCCTCCTCATAGCGACTCACCGACAATGGTCACATCACACGATGTTGAGGGAGAGGCTTACCCAGTTGGCAGAGGAGGTGCCGGCGTCTCTATCAAAACATATGAGGGGGGCTGCCGAGTACGTAGATATGGTGTATGTGCTTATACGTAATCAAACCGCTGATGTGAGTGATTTTATCAAACGCACACACTTTTATGATGTAAAAAAGGTATTTTCAGAATTTATAAAGGAGCGTATAGCTTTTTCTTTTATGGCGTCCATTATGGAAAAATTTAAGAGTATGGATATTCCCGTCGCACAGCGCCCGTTCATCAGCCGTCTCCTTCCAAAGGATCAAGTCAAAAAAATCCTTGAAGTAAATCTGTGGCTAAGGCAGCTGCAACAAAAGATACCATCATTATCAAAAGTTCCCATAGAAGTAAGAAGAGGCTTTAACGATGCCCGAAAAAATACAAATGGGATACATCATGCGAACTCTGATTGGATGAAGCCTGGGATAATTGGCTATATTAATATCAACCTTATGCAGTTGCGCCGTGATGATATCTTTAGTCATTTAAATCCCATAACAATCATCTATTCTTCACTCCTTTCTTCGAATTCTCCTGCTGAGTATCCCCTCGGCGGTGTTAATCTGAAAAGTTTTTTGGATTTTGGAATCCCTCTTTTCGGCTATAATATGACCCAGATCTATGAGCCCGATGGCATAAACCTTAATGAAAGATATGTGCCGCAGAAAATCATCGTAAAAACGACAAACTTACTACCGAATCTTAATACCTTTCATGCAAATCTTACTGAAGCATTACAAAAACTAGATATTGTTGCTGAATCCGTGGATGAAGATAATTTACCGAATCCCATACACTATGATTGGTCATCGCTTAAAACCTACTTCCTCATCTTACGTGATAAAATTCAGAGCTCTATTCAAGATGAGCTTAATGATGGCGAATTCGAAGCAACACAAGGAATGCGTACAGATTTAAATAATCTGAACAAAATGACAAGTTTTAATTTCTACGGCCTTGATTTTAAAATAGAGGTTCGAGATGGAGAAACTGATCAGGTTATCAATTCGGTTATGCTGACGCCAGATCAAGAAAAAGGAACGCATTTCTCTCAGCTTAAAAAATTATCCCTCCTTTCCCCAAGAGATTTTCATGATTTGGATACATACCACCTCATGTGGATGATCAAAATGGCTATGCTTGTCGACAAAGAAAAGAAGTCTATGGCGGAGGGGGGCGATCTTATTGAAAAAATTAAGGAGCAAATCCCCCCTCAATATTGGGGGGATGAACTAAATCCGGGATCATTACCAACAGCTGAGCGTATTGACAATCTCACCCGATTTTGGACCTTCATCGAAACGTTCATACCGGATACACAGGAAGAAGCTGAGGATTTTGTTGTTGTTATGAAACAGCTGATTCCACGTCTTGAGTACGGCCTTCAATTGCGTATGCTGGATGGAGGACCGGATAAATTCCTTTATACCCCCATCGATTTTTGGAATAACTTAGCGGAGTAGGAGACATAAGCCGCCCCCCCCCTGATCATTTTTTAACAATCACGCCCGTTTTTAGATTGGATGTATCTCTCGAAAGTTGCTCCATCACATATTCTTCGGACAAACCGAACACGTTAGTAAGGCCTGATTTGAAGAACATGAGGTAACTCAAATTCATAGGCTCATTATCCACAGGATATTTATGCACATTGAATGTTGCACCTTTGTAGGCGTCATTATGAAAAAAGAGCTCATTCTTGTCAGTCACAGAAAACACCCACGTACTGCCATTAGCATTTTTATTGATGGCACCACTAAATCCAAGCTTTCCAAGCCCCTCAACGATCTCCGCCCATGTGGGCCTATGGCCTGCGGGTCTGTAGATGCGATCTTTTAACAAGGTATACAGATCTGTTTCGTAGGTAGATAGCTGATGCTGCGTACTGGATGGAGATGCACTCTTCTTTCTTTGCTGGTGATAGCTGTGCTCTTTTTGGAAATACTCCGAAGTGTATACAAATGCATCCATTCCTTGATCATGATCAGAAGAAGAATCGTTCATCAACGTATTGTGTGGCGCATCGATAGTTGTAACGGCTTCAGGTGTAGTTGCGTGATTTTTAGGCTCCGTCAACATTTTTTTAGGCACATCCACTCCTTGCTGAGAGTCAACAACCTCAGCCTTTGGCGCTTGCGCATCAAGAACAGGTGCAGCCGGTGCTGGCACACTATCCATGATGATTGGCTTATGTTTTCTCTCCCACTCAGCAAGAGCATGTTCAAGGGATTCTCGAGCCCTTAGGAAATATTTGAAATCCCCGTCTCTTATTCCCATAGTTTTGCGTTCTTGAGCAAGAAGTTTTATATTGAGGTCGATAGCACCAAATAAACTTTCTAAGCTTGGAATAGTCTCCATATCCTCAAATTTCTTGGCAAGATACTTTTTTGTCATAGCCGCAAAAGAATTATCCCCATCAATAGGTACACTAAGCATAGCAACGTCACGTATCATGTTTAACAACATATCAATATTCCGATGTCGTCCAAAAAATTGTTCTATTAATTTGCGCTCTTTCTTTGCCTTTCCTTC
>JAIESS010000132.1 GCA_019745755.1 Alphaproteobacteria bacterium | reverse complement strand
TTTGTGGATGGAAATAAAAGGCTTTCCATAAGAAACTAATGCTATCAAAATTCCAAATGAAATATATTCAAATAATCTAAGAACTTCTCCAAAGGACTTATACATAAGATCGTTCATCATTCTATCAAAATCTGATGGGAACTGATTTAATGCCTTTTTATTTAGATTTTCTCTCATGTATTGCTAATTCCTATTTTGTCTGAGTGTTGCTGGGACAAAATGGTGGACACCTTGGGAGGATTATAGACTGAAGATCTAATTTTTCTGCTGTTGATGTAGAAGCTGGTTTAGAATTCGAAGCATCACTGAGTTTTTTCTGCACTGCATCAACATCTGCTTTTATGGCATCATCAGGCTTAACTTCTTCCTTATCTTTCTCTTCACTTTCCTCATTTTTTTCTTCTTGAGGAACAACTGCATCATTCATCTCCCCCGCAAAGCCAGTGGAGGCAACGAAGCACATCAACACCATCATCATCAAAAAATGCATAGACTCACCCATTTCATAAAATGTCTTATGTTTTAGTGTGCTTCTAGAAAGTTAACAGTTCCTTAATAGCATCGTCTTTTCTCCGTAGCAGTTCACTCTACGATACGAATGGATTGCCGGGCCCTTCAGCTTACAATGACGTGCGGGCCATAACAGCATTTCCTCATCCTCTCAATAATGATAGAGTCGCAGAAGAAAATACACTGCATCTTCGTTCAATCCATCATGCCCCTCCTCGCGCCCACATTACTATCCCATGACATTGGAGCGCATGCCTTTGGGGTAACGGCACTTTATCTACAGCATTTTCGCAATTTTAAAAATCTCCAACTGGAGGTGGGGCCGCATCCCATTGTATTGACAGCACCCAACGGTTCAGGGAAAACAAATATTCTTGAGGCTCTTTCCCTTTTTTCCCCGGGAAGAGGTCTTCGTTCGGCGCGCTTCAAAGATATGCAACAACAAAATGCAGAACATTCGTGGCAAGTAGGCATTGCAGTCATGGAAGATGGCCTTACCATGGACCTCGGCACGGCACGTGTTTTGGAATCTACAACGGATAAGCGCCTTTTGAAATACCAGGGGGAGCTTCTTAAAACACAGGCCTTGCTGACGGATTATCTCAATGTTGTGTGGTTTACACCCGCCATGGGAAGTTTGCTGTCCGATAGTGGGCAAGTGCAACGCCAATTCGTGGACAGGCTTGTTTTTGCTTATGATGCGCAGCATGCCAAACGGCGTAATTCCTATGATAAACTCCTTCGGGAGCGTGCCAGCATTCTTAAGGAATATGGGGTGCAGGCTCACGGCGCGTGGTTGGCCCCCATCGAGCATACACTTTCAGAGCTTTCCTATGACATAATACGCAGTCGTCGTGATGTGCTGCTTAATCTTGAGGCCTTACAATCCATAACGCCTTTGTTTCCGCGTTTTACAGCGGCCATGATCGGGGAGGCGGAAACCCTTCACCAGCATATCCAATCCAAAGAGGCGTGTGTCCAGGCCTTTTCAGATCAGTATGCCCGTAATCGCAGTCTTGATGCTATCAAAGGATCCACGTCCATGGGCCCTCACCGTGCTAAGTTGCACGTGATGCACCTTGGTAAGCAGATGCCTGCGGAGTTTTGTTCCACTGGCGAGCAAAAAATGCTAGTATTGGCCATTATTCTTGCGTTTGTGAAAATGCCGTCACAAAAGGGTCTTGTTCTTCTTCTGGATGATGTGGTGGATCACTTGGATCACGGCCACAGATCCGTTCTGCTTGATGATGTGATGAGTTTGTGCTCATCGAAAAAAAGTCAGGTGTGGATGACAGGAAGCGATTCAAAGGCTTTTGAGAGCATGCGGCATGACGCGATGTTTTTATCGCACGAACACCTGAGTAACTGACCACTTTAAGATAAAAGAAGGACGTTTATGCCCGATACCTCCAAACAAGCCTACTCAGCCGATTCTATCAAAGTCCTTAAAGGTCTTGAGGCTGTTGTTAAACGCCCCGGTATGTATATCGGTGATACGGATGATGGTACCGGCCTCCACCATATGATTTACGAGGTTGTGGATAATGCCATTGACGAGGCGCTGGCGGGTCATTGTGACCGTGTTGAGGTGGTTGTGAATGCAGATGGTTCCGTGACCGTACGTGATAATGGTCGCGGTATTCCAACGGATATGCACGAAGAAGGTGTTTCGGCCGCGGAAGTTATTATGACGCAGCTTCACGCCGGTGGTAAATTCGATCAAAACTCCTACAAAATATCGGGTGGCCTTCATGGTGTGGGTGTATCCGTTGTGAACGCCCTTTCATCCAAGCTTAATTTGCGTATTTGCCGCGAGGGCAAGGAACACTTTATGAGTTTTTCTCATGGTGTGCCTGATGCACCCCTCGTTGTTGTTGGGCCCACAGATAAAAAGGGGACAGAAGTTACCTTTTTCCCATCACAAGCAACCTTTACCAATGTGGAATTTGACCGAGGTACCATCGAGCATCGCCTGCGGGAACTTGCCTTTCTTAATTCCGGCGTTTTTATTGTGTTTCAGGACAATCGCAGCAGTGAGCCTTACGAGGTCATTTTGCATTATGAAGGTGGCCTTGTTGAGTTTGTTAAATATTTGAATCGTGGCAAGAATTCCTTGCAGCAATCGACACCCATTAGTTTTAAGGCATCCAAGGATCAAACAACCGTGGAGTGCGCCTTGGAGTGGACGGATAGTTACCATGAGACAACTTTATGTTTTACCAATAATATTCCACAGCGTGATGGCGGTACGCACTTAGCCGGTTTTAGAGGTGCTCTCACCCGTATTATTGGTCAGTATATGACGGAGTTTGCCAAAAAAGACAAAACCACAATTACGGGTGAAGATGCCCGTGAAGGTCTTACTTGCGTTCTCTCTGTCAAAGTGCCTGATCCAAAATTTTCCTCCCAAACAAAGGACAAACTTGTTTCCTCCGAAGTGCGTCCTGTTGTGGAATCATGCGTGGGTGAGTCTTTATCTGAATGGTTTGAGGAGCATCCCGCCCTTACTAAAATGATTATGAGTAAAGTCCTTGAAGCTGCTGCTGCGCGTGAAGCTGCAAAGCGTGCGCGGGAGCTCACACGTCGTAAGGGGGCCCTTGATATTGCATCCCTTCCCGGAAAGCTTGCGGATTGCCAAGAACGCGACCCTGCAAAAAGTGAGGTTTTTATAGTTGAGGGAGAATCCGCTGGCGGTTCCGCAAAACAAGCCCGTAACCGTGGGTATCAGGCTATTTTGCCTATTAAGGGTAAGATCCTTAACGTGGAGCGTGCACGCTTTGATCGTATGCTTGCTTCTGCTGAAATTGGGACACTGATTACGGCTCTTGGCACGGGCATTGGGAGCGAGGAATTCAATCCGGACAAACTGCGCTATCACAAAATTGTTATCATGACCGACGCGGACGTGGACGGAAGCCACATTCGAACACTTCTCCTTACATTCTTTTTCCGTCAAATGCGCCCACTTATTGAGCGTGGCCATTTGTATATTGCCCAACCCCCGCTTTATAAGGTGAAGCGTGGTCAATCCGAAGTGTACCTCAAGGATGACGAGGCGTTGCGTAATCACCTTCTCGATACCATTTGCACGGATGGCGTTGTGACAACGGTGGACGGTCTTCAAATGTCTGGTGAAGATTTAAAAGATTTTGGAAAGATAGCCCTCAAAGCCAAGGATCTTATTGCACAGCTTTATAAACGTATAAGTTCTGTTATCCTATTGGAACAGTTATTGCTGAATCATATTAAGACAGATTCAGATGCAGCAGCTCTTACAGGGATTATTCAAAAGCTCAACGCCCTTGAATCCAATGCCACATGGACATTAGATCGCACGGAAAATCACCGTATATTTAAACGGAATCACCTCGGTGTGGATGAATCCTTTGTGTTGGATGATGGCTTTTTTGAGTTGCATGAGGTCAAGCAGTTTGAGGCTTATTACCCTCGACTGAAGGGAGTATTTTCCTTAAGTCTTTCTTATAAAGGGGCTGAGCAAACATTCCACGGCCCTACGGATTTTGGTACATATCTTTTGGAGCAAGGTCGTAAGGGGATTACCGTTAGCCGCTACAAGGGTCTTGGTGAAATGAATCCAGAGCAGCTGTGGCAAACAACGTTGGATCCTGAAGTACGGACCCTTCTCCAAGTGAAACTGACGCACTTTGAGGAAGCAGAAGAAGTTTTCTCCACCCTCATGGGGGATGTTGTGGAGCCGCGTCGTGATTTTATTCAAACTAACGCCCTTAAGGTTGTGAACTTGGATGCATAGAATGAATCGTTAGGGTTTATACTTGTATTCCTTAACTGAATGTCTCTAAAAGAAGGGGGTGGTGTTGCTACCCCCTTCTTTTATATTTTCGCACAGCGTCGTTGAGGCCCAGGCCTGATAGAATCATGAGGCGCTGCATTGTCTTTCAGCCATGTCTTTTGTGTGCCAAGAACGTGGAGGGAAAACAGGGTTGG
>JAIESS010000108.1 GCA_019745755.1 Alphaproteobacteria bacterium | reverse complement strand
GGCGAAGCTGAAAGCGGCCGAAGAGCGAATGGAGCGCTTTGAACTCAGCACAGCGGAAACTATAAAATACATAAAAAGAAACTCCTCTGTATAAATTTCTGAGCGACTAACTAGTTTAAAGTTTTGAACACAAGGGGCTAAACAAGAGATTAAGTGGATTCAAAAAACACTCGTCCTCACGGGTTCTGTAATGATGTTTATAAAGGGACACACAATGAATGTATGACTCTAAATAAGCACCATAACTTTCTTTGAAATGATTTAAAAACCGTTCTTCGTACCCCTGAATTGTCTTTCCATAAAAACCATGCCCCAAAACAGTATGCAGAAGACGCAAATATTCATCACGGCGCGATTGAAATTTTTCTAAATTCCTATTATTTTCATGGCTCATAGGAAAAAGGGAGACGAGAGCCCTTATATTAACGAGGGTTTCCATATAACCTTCAAAAAAACCAGCAATAGATAGAAGGCGGTAGCTTAATGGGTCATGCCTTAATATAGCCTGAATGACATCCTTATGATATTGATCCAACAGCTCATTTTTTTGCGTTAAAATGGTGTGTTGATTTTCATTAAGTTTTTTGTAGGCCTTGTCCAGAACCTGTTGAGCGTCTAAAATATTTGAAGGTAGAGTCTTTGTTATGGGAAGACTTCCCTGAATAGCTAAATAAGACTCTACGCATGTGTGGATAATAAGGGGATGCTTTTTTAAATCCAGCGCATCTCCCTCAAAAAATGGACTGGATGCAAAAAGCGTTGAAAGGGTTAAGAGTGAAACAAGATAAAAAGATCCTAAATTCCGAAAACTTATACGCCCCACACAACCCCCTATTAAAATTATAATCCCAACAAAAGCCGTGAAGGATTTTCCACGTATTCCTTAACCTTCACAAGAAAGGTCACCGCTTCACGTCCATCAATAATACGATGGTCATAAGAAAGCGCAAGATACATCATGGGACATATGACAATTTGTCCGTCCACTACCATGGGGCGCTCTTGAATTTTATGCATCCCCAAAATGGCGGATTGTGGCGGATTAAGGATGGGCGTTGACATGAGGGACCCAAAGGTGCCGCCATTGGAGATTGTAAACGTCCCACCTGTCAGGTCTTGCATGGAGAGTTTGTTTGTTTTCGCCTTTTCGCCGTAAGCTGCGATAGCTTTCTCAACCTCATGAAGCCCAAGGTGATTCGCGTCCCGCAGAACAGGCACCACGAGGCCGCTCGGCGCAGAAACAGCAATCCCAATGTCATAGCGTTTGTGATAAATAATATCGTCACCCTCAATCTCGCCATTAATGGCTGGAACATCTTTAAGGGCTTGAACACACGCTTTCACAAAAAAGCTCATAAAGCCTAGTTTCGTTCCATATTTTTTCACGAACTCATCTTGATGGGTCTTACGCAAAGCCATGACCGTTGTCATGTCGCATTCGTTAAAGGTTGTCAAAATCGCCGCTGTATTTTGAGCATACTTAAGACGCTCCGCAATTTTACGACGAAGGCCGCTCATGGGCTTGCGCTCATAAAGCTCCTGATCATCCATGCGTGCCTCTCTCCTCACAGGCACTTCACTACGGTATTCTCGTATCTCCTCGCGTATTTCTTCACGCATTTCCCGCATACCTTCATTCTCTAAGCGACGTTCCTCACGAAGCAATACATCTTCTTTTAAAATGCGCCCTCCCCGCCCCGTTCCAATCACATCAGATGCCCTTAAGTTTTCTTCTTCCATAAGCTTGCGCGCCGCTGGTGAAATACCTGCAGCAACATGAGTTGATGTAGACGCTACATCCCCGACGCGTCTGTGATGCCTATGGTCATGCCCTTTACGATCTTCATCGGCTATTTCTTCTGCAAGCTCAACGGTAAATGCCTTTTTTCGTGCACCTGCTGTGAGGCTATCGTCATCAGCTATTTCTTCTGCAAGGGCCATAGTGAAGGACTCTTCAACATTTTTTGATACTTTTCCTTCGGCAAGAATGCCAATCACATCACCAATATTGACCGTATCCCCTTCAGAAAAGCTGATTTGCTGTAATACACCGGAGGCTGGTGCATTGACTTCTAACGTAACTTTGTCTGTTTCCAATTCCACAATAACGTCATTCTCAAGAATTTCTTCCCCCACTTTTTTATACCATTTGGCAATAATGGCACTCGTAACAGATTCACCAAGAACCGGAACTTTAATTTGGATATCACTCATGGACAGATCACCTTTATATTAGAAGCTGTTATTACGTTATAAAAACTATCATTTTGTCGCCGATAAAATTTTGCGTTCAAGCGGGGCAAGAGCCGCATCCATCAGAGTCTTTTGCTCCTTTTCATGACGCCTCAAAAGCCCTGTGGCTGGCGACGCAGCAGGAGGTCTTGAAATGAGGCGCGGCCTTGGTTGACGGGCGTGAATCGCCATTAATGTATTTTCCAAACGGCGGTCTAAGAAATGCCAAGCCCCCATATTTTCAGGCTCCTCCTGGCACCATACAAATTCTGCATGTTTATAAGGTTCCAAAATTCGCATAAGATCCTTTTTCGGCCAAGGATAAAACTGCTCAAGGCGAATAATAGCCACATGATCAGCCCGCTCTGCCTCATGGGCCGCCAAAAGATCGTAATAAACTTTCCCAGAGCAAAGAACAACACGCTGAATAGTCTTTGACGCTTTGCCATCACGAGCCACACGAAGGTCATCGTAAACAGGGCTAAAAGCACCATCAAACGCATCAACAGACGATACACACTTTGGATGGCGTAATAAGGACTTAGGTGTCATCAAAATAAGGGGTTTACGGTAAGCTTGCTTGAGTTGACGGCGTAGAATGTGAAAATAATTGGCGGGTGTTGAACAATTAGCAACACACCAATTACCCTCGGCGCAGAGCTGTAAAAAGCGCTCTAAACGGGCGGATGAATGCTCTGGCCCCTGCCCTTCAAAGCTATGAGGGAGCAACAAAACAAGACCATTTTGCCGTGCCCATTTTGTCTCCCCCGCTGCTAAAAATTGATCAATCATGACTTGAGCACCATTGGCAAAGTCACCAAATTGAGCTTCCCATAGCACAAGATTATGGGGGCTTGCGCTGCTATAGCCATACTCAAACCCAACAACAGAGGCTTCCGCTAAGGGGCTGTCTACGGGTTCAAAAAGTGGCTGACCTTTTTTAATATGATCCAGGGGAATGTATTTTTCCTCACTCTCCTGATCGATAAGCACAACGTGGCGATGGGAAAATGTGCCGCGCCCACAATCTTGCCCCGACAGACGCACATGATGCCCCTCATGCAGAAGAGTCCCAAAGGCAAGGGCTTCCGCTGTCCCCCAGTCCACCCCCTCCCCTGTTTCTAGCATTTTCTGCTTTGCCTGAAGTTGGCGCACAATTTTTGAATTGACCTTAATCCCATCCGGTGTGTTAAAAATTTGCTGGCCTACAGCATCTAAAATATCCTTTGATACCCCTGTGTCCGGCTGAGCATCATTATCTTCTTCTGAGGAGGCGCTGGCTTCAATGCCCTGCCAGGATCCCTTGAGCCAATAGGGCGGATCAAAACAATCATCACCGTCCACAGCCATGCGGTATTCTTCATCCAAGACTTCCCCAAAGTCAGAGTACAGGGCCTTCACATCCTTATCGACAAGAGTTTTTTCCTGGACAAGTTTTTGGGCATAAAGGGTTGCCGTTGAGGGATGTTTACTAATGGCCTTGTACATCAGGGGCTGCGTAAAGCTTGGCTCATCCGATTCGTTATGGCCATAGCGGCGATAGAATATAAGATCAATCACAACATCATGGGCAAACCGTGCCCGGTAATCAAGGGCAACACGGCACACACGAAGAACAGCTTCGGGATCATCGCTGTTGACATGAAAAATAGGGGCCTGAATGGCCTTTGCAATATCAGACGAATAAGGCGAGCTTCTAGAATGAGGGGGGCTTGTTGTAAAACCAATCTGATTATTAATAATAATATGGAGAGTTCCCCCGGTGCGATACCCTGAAAGATCACAGAGTTCCAAGGTCTCCGCCACAAGGCCCTGACCCGCAAAGGCAGCATCACCGTGCATAAGAATACCCATAACTTTTTCACGGTTCGTATCGCCGAGGTGATGTTGCTCTGCGCGTACTTTGCCAAGAACAACGGGATTAACAGCCTCCAAGTGGGACGGATTTGACATCAGTGAAAGGTGCAGGTTTTTGCCTTGGATCATCCGATCATTGGAATAACCTAAGTGGTATTTGACGTCGCCAGAACCAAGGGCATAGGGATCTTCTTTATCGGATAAAAACTTTGCAAAGAGCTTTCGAAAGGATTTTCCAAGGATATTGGTCAGCACATTAAGGCGACCCCGGTGGGCCATACCAATGACAAGGTGTTGCACGCCCTTATCAGAAGAATGATTTAATATAAATTCCATGGCTGGAATAAGACTTTCGCCACCATC
>JAIESS010000048.1 GCA_019745755.1 Alphaproteobacteria bacterium | reverse complement strand
AAAAGCCTTGAGCTTCTCGGCTTTTCAATGATATCAGCAACAACGGATAGCATTACTGTTACAGTGCCATCACATCGTCATGATATATTTGAGGACATTGACCTTGTTGAGGAAGTTCTACGTCTGCGTGGAACCGATGCGATTGTTGAGGTGCCACTGCCCATTAAACCGGTACCTGCAACCCCTCCAACGGTGCGTCATATTCTCTCAACGACACTTGTGAATTTAGGGTATGTTGAGACGATTAATTTTTCTTTTCTTGATCATGAAACAGCTGTTCTTTTTGGGGATAAAAAACATCTTATTCATCTCAAAAACCCTATTACGGCTGATCTTACGACCATGCGGACATCCCTTATGCCAAGTTTATTAAAGGTGGCATCCGATAATCAAAAACGTGCCATGGAAACCATCCCCCTTTTTGAGGTGGCTAACGTCTATGGCAGTCATGTGAAAGATCATCAAACCCTTCATTGTGCAGCGCTGTGGGCCGGAAAAAATCACCCCCACCACTGGCACCATAAGAAAGATGATGTGACTTTTTTTGATATAAAAGATCATATGATGACGGTCTTGGAAGCCTTTGGCGTAAAGGAATCAAATCTTCAGCTTACAACGGACAGTCTGCCCTCCTATTATCACCCCACACGGGCAGCTGTCATTAAACAAGGTAATCGTATTCTTGGGTCTATAGGGCAACTTCATCCGAAAGTCCTAAAGCATATGGATGTACATGGCGCTGTATGCGGCTTTGATATTAACGTGAGCTTGCTGCCACCCCAAAAACAAAAACGTACGGGAGTCAAAGATTTATCCCCCTATCAACCCGTTGAAAAAGATTTTGCTTTTCTTGTGAATAAAGATTTTGAGGCTGGGAAGTTACCGCAAATTTTGATGCAAAAGCTTACACGTCAAAGTGCATTCCCGAAGTATGTAACCCTTGAGCGCGCCGATATATTTGATATTTTCCCCATGGAGGGTCAAAAGTCCATCGCGCTTGCTCTTCGTTTTCAGCCCGAACAAGCCACCCTCAGCGAAACTGACCTTGATCACATCATGACAACCGTTATAAACCTCATCCAAAAAGAAACCGGCGGAACCCTTAGACAATGACAATGCAAACACCTCTTGATAAAATTCGTAACTTTTCCATCGTGGCCCACATTGACCACGGTAAATCCACGTTAGCCGATCGCCTTATCCAAGTCTGCGGCGGCGTTGAGCTCCGTGATATGAAGGAGCAGATGCTGGACTCCATGGATATTGAGCGTGAGCGCGGCATCACGATTAAGGCCCAGACTGTGCGCTTGACGTATAAGGCGAAGGACGGTGAAACATATACGTTGAACCTCATGGATACACCGGGTCACGTTGACTTTGCCTACGAGGTGAGCCGGTCTTTGGCGGCTTGCGAGGGATCTCTCCTCGTTGTGGATGCATCCCAGGGTGTGGAAGCGCAGACGTTGGCTAACGTGTACCAGGCCATTGATGCGAACCATGATATTGTGCCGATCCTTAATAAGATTGACTTGCCCGCAGCGGAACCGAATCGTGTGAAGGCACAAATCGAAGATGTGATCGGTTTGGATGCCTCGGATGCTGTGATGATTTCCGCTAAAACCGGTATTGGCATTAATGATGTCCTTGAAGCCATTGTCACGCGCTTGCCGTCTCCTAAAGGGGAGGTGAATGCCCCTCTCAAAGCCATGCTTGTGGATAGTTGGTACGATCCTTACCTTGGTGTGATGATTCTCGTTCGTGTAAAGGATGGTGTGCTACGCAAAAATGCCAAGATTCGCATGATGGGCGCCGGTGTATCTTATGATGTCGACCGTGTGGGTGTGTTTACGCCCAAGGCCGTCATGATCGATGCTCTCTATCCGGGGGAAATTGGCTTTATCACGGCCAGCATTAAAACGGTTGCTGATTGTAAGGTGGGTGATACAATCACAGAAGAGAAAAAACCATGTGCTGAACCTCTGCCCGGATTCAAGCCTTCTGTTCCTGTTGTTTTCTGCGGTCTTTTCCCTGTGGACGCAGGGGATTTTGAAAAGCTCCGGGAATCTCTTCAAAAACTCCACCTCAATGATGCAAGTTTTCATTTTGAACCTGAAAGTTCTGCGGCCCTGGGTTACGGCTTTCGCTGCGGCTTCCTCGGTCTTCTCCACCTTGAAATTATCCAAGAACGCCTGGAGCGTGAATTTGATCTTGACCTTATTACGACGGCGCCCAGTGTTGTGTACCGTCTTCATATGAATGATGGCAAGATGATGGAGCTCCATAATCCAACAGATATGCCGGATGTGGTGCGCATTAAATTTATTGAGGAGCCCTGGATCCGTGCCACCATCATGGTGCCGGATGAATATCTTGGCCCCATTCTCAATTTATGTACGGATCGCCGCGGGGAACAAATTGATCTGACCTATGCTGGTAACCGTGCCATGGCTGTGTATAAGCTACCGCTGAACGAAGTTGTCTTTGACTTTTATGATCGCCTGAAGTCCATCAGTCGTGGCTATGCCAGCTTTGACTACCAGGTTGATGAATACCGGGAAGGGGATCTTGCCAAGGTGGCGATTCTTGTGAATGGTGATAACGTGGATGCACTCTCCATGATTGTGCATAAGTCTAGGGCGGAATCACGGGGACGTCATTTGTGCTCCCGCCTCAAAGAACTCATCCCGCGGCAACTTTTCAAAATTGCGATTCAAGCGGCTATTGGCGGCAAGGTTGTGGCCCGTGAAACAGTGTCTGCGATGCGTAAAGACGTCACGGCCAAGTGTTACGGTGGTGATATTTCCCGCAAACGTAAACTTCTTGATAAGCAAAAAGAGGGTAAAAAACGTATGCGCCAATTCGGTTCCGTGGAAATTCCTCAAAGCGCCTTCATCGCTGCTCTTAAGATGGGGGATGATTAAAGGGAAGTTAATGACCGCTGATTTTGTAGATGAATACAGTGACGCTGAACGTTATGACGCTGAGTATGGTGGATACGCTTGTGATTTTGATTTTTTTTTGGACCTCCTTGATGTGTTTAGGACTCATCCCTGTGATATCCTCGATCTTGGCTGTGGCACAGGTCGATTAACCTTTAAACTGGCTGAAAACGGCCATCATCTTACAGGGTTGGATGGCTCGGTTGAGATGCTGGCCCGGGCCCAAGAGAAAGATGGGAGAGGGCGAATCCAGTGGGTTCATGGGGATTTGCGGGCTTTTGGTCTAGGCAAGACCTTTGACCTTATCACCATGACTGGGAATACGTTTCAGGCTCTTCTCAGCGATGACGATCAACAGATCATGCTGGATTGCGTCAAGAAGCATATGAAACCGGGTAGTCTCTTCGCCTTTAATACTCGCAACCCAAGTCTAGAGCATATATATAACACAAGCAAGTTTGAGCACTGGCATACATTTAAGGACGGTGAAAACCACGCAGTGAAGGTTTCTGGCCGGCAATCCTACAACCCGCAAACGTACATTATGACTTATGAAACCAAGCGGCAGTGGAGTAACCACGAGACACTGAGCTTTCTGCATATTCGCTTTACCCCTTATGACGCACTTATGACGCTTCTGAAATCTTGCGGCTTCACTATTCTTAATACATACAGTGCCTGGGATAAAAGCCCTTTTACGGAGGATAGCCCATCGATGATCTGTGTGTGTTTTGTCGTATGACTTATAAATGGACAGATCATCCAGAATATTTCATACTCACACCAAACTTTTACTGAACAGGACTAAACAGTTAAAAAAAATAAGAAGAAAAATAGATAAAAATTCCTATATACTAGAGAGAAGTCTTATTCGCGCTAGGGATTTCGCGTTAGAGATCCAAAACAAAATAGCGCATAATAATAAAAAATAAAAATAACCCATAAAAATAGGATACACGTGAACGGTTTACATTTTCTTCCCCTTGGTGGAAGCGACGAAATAGGTATGAATCTCAACCTTTACTGCTGTGATGGCAAATGGTTGATTGTTGATTTGGGAATTTCATTCTCGGACCACTTGGGTGTGGATATTGTCATGCCTGACATTAGCTTTCTTGAGGATAAACTCAATGACGTCGTGGGCCTTGTGCTCACTCACGGTCATGAGGATCACATTGGCGCTATCCCTTATCTTTGGGATAAGCTTCGCTGCCCCATGTACGCAACGCCCTTTACAGCGGAAGTCATTCGTAACAAAATTAAGGAAACTTCTTTTAAAAATGCTTCTATTACGGAGATTCCTTTGTGTGGGCGCATTAACCTCAAACCCTTTGATATTGAGTTTATTACACTCACACACTCCATTCCTGAGCCTAATGCCCTTGCCATTCGCACGCCTTATGGAACCGTCATGCAT
>JAIESS010000082.1 GCA_019745755.1 Alphaproteobacteria bacterium | reverse complement strand
AAAAGAATGTAAAAAAAACCATGACGTATCCCTTTAAAAAGATTGAGAAAAAATGGCAAAAAAAGTGGGAAGAAAACGCCACCTTTGAATTTGAAGACAATCCTTCGAAGAGGAAATCTTATATTCTTGAAATGTTCCCTTACCCTTCGGGAAAGCTTCACATGGGGCATGTGCGTAACTATACCATTGGCGATACTATTGCCCGCTATTTAAGGCATAAAGGGCACAATGTACTCCACCCCATGGGATGGGATGCCTTCGGGTTACCTGCTGAGAACGCCGCCATTGAATACAATGCATTACCTAAAAAATGGACTTATGAAAATATTGTCCCCATGCGCCAACAGTTTAAAAACCTTGGGTTTGGTTTTGCGTGGGATCGTGAATTTGCTTCATGTGATGAGACATACTACGGTCAAGAGCAAAAAATATTTCTCGACTTTTACAATAAAGGGCTCGCCTATCAGTCGGAATCCTGGGTGAATTGGGATCCCGTTGAAAATACAGTCCTTGCCAATGAACAGGTTGAAAATGGCCGTGGATGGCGTTCGGGTGCCTTGGTTGAAAAAAAGCGCCTACGCCAATGGTCTCTCAAAATCACAGACTACGCTGATGAATTACTCACTGACTTAGAGAAGCTCGATAAGTGGCCCGAAAAAATTCGAAAGATGCAGGAAAATTGGATCGGTAAATCTAAAGGTGCGCTGATTCGTTTCCGGCTTTCGAGTGATGCAATACTGGAGGTATTCTCCACCCGCCCTGAAACTCTTTATGGTGCATCTTTTATAGCGATTGCACCAACACACCCTATTACAGAAGCGCTTTCTCAGAATGATCCAGCGCTTTTGGTATTCATCAAGGAATGCCAGCAAATGTCTACTGCGGAAGCGGACTTGGCCACGGCTGACAAGAAGGGGTATCGAACGGAGCTCTATGCTATTCATCCTTTGACAGACGAGAAGCTTCCCCTTTACGTCGCGAATTTTGTGTTAATGGACTATGGCACAGGAGCTGTGTTTGGCTGCCCAGCTCATGATGATCGCGATTTTGACTTTGCAACCAAATATGAACTCTCTATTAAACACGTGATTGATAACGAGACGACGTTGGTGAACTCCGGTAATCTTGATGGTCTCAGTGTATCCGACGCACGATCCAAAGCCATCGATCTCCTCATTCAAAAAAATGTAGGTGAGAAAAAAATAACCTTTCGCATACGTGATTGGGGAATTTCCCGCCAACGTTTTTGGGGTTGCCCCATCCCCATGGTATATTGTGACGCATGCGGTGTTGTTCCTGTAAAGGAAGCAGATTTACCAGTGACATTGCCGGAGGATCCTGATTTCTCCAAACCTGGTAATCCATTAGCAAATCACCCCACATGGAAGCATACAAGCTGTCCAAGTTGTGGGAAGCCCGCCGTGCGCGAAACGGATACGTTTGATACATTTTTCGAATCTTCATGGTATTTTCTTCGCTTTATTGATCCCAAGTGCAAGGATCCCATCAATAAAGAAGCGTCCAATCGCCTTATGCCTGTGGATGTGTATGTGGGAGGTCCTGAGCATGCTGTGATGCATTTGCTCTACGCACGCTTTTTTGTGAAGGCTCTACGTGACCTTGGCTACATCGACCATGACGAACCCTTTAAGGAACTTCTCACCCAAGGTATGGTGTGCCATCAAACGTTTAAGGACCAAAATGGTAAATGGGTTGAGCCGGCCCAGGTTTTTAAGGAAAAGGACGGCAGCTATATTCTAAAGGATGGATCTAAAGTCACCGTGGGTCGTTCAGAGAAAATGGCTAAGTCCAAAAAGAATGTGATTGAACCCATTAGTATTATTGATTCCTACGGTGCGGATACGGCCCGTCTCTTTGTGCTCTCCGATACACCTTATGACAAGGATTTTGATTGGAATGAAAACAGCCTTGACGGTGCATGGCGCTATCTTAGCAAGGTCCACCGCCTCGGTGAAATGTTTATGGAACAACTTAAAAAATCGTCCCTCGGCACTCAAAATTCTGACCCAAAAGAATTTGAACGCTCGAAAGAAGCCATCGATTTAGAGAAGACGACGCACCGTTATATCAAAACAATGACGGACGCTTTTGAAAAATATGGCTTTAACAAGGCTATTGCCTTCCACCGGGAGTTTTGCCGCACATTAGAAGAAGCCATGGCAGTTATGGGCCCAGCGCACACCCTCTTTTCCTATCGTACACTTCTTCAAACGCTTTCCCCCATTGCACCTCATATAACCGCAGATCTGTGGGAAACACTCTATAAACATTTTGAGAGTGTTGGTTTACCCTATGCAGAGCTCCATGATGTTTCCTGGCCAGATTATATCGAAGAACTCGCCGCTCTTGATGAGATTACCTTAGCCGTTCAAGTAAATGGTAAGATGCGGGGATCCATTCAAGTCGCGCCGGACGCGGATGAATCCATGATTAAAAATACGGCCTATACCCTTGCCACGGTCCAACGTGATATGGAAGGGAAAGACATACGACGTGTGATTATTGTACCGGGAAGGATCATTAACATTGTCGTTGCTTAAACGTGTCAGATTTCAGTCAATGTATCTTGGAAATGGCAGAATGTCCATCTCCCTAGGCATGATATATAGTGCTCGTGTCATTACTCTATGTCTTTGCGTTACACTTGGGGCATGTGGTTTTCGACCCATGCTACAGCCGTCGGCGCAGCCTTCAAATGTTACCTTGAACGTGACGGGCGTTGAGGGATATCTGAATCATGTCTTTTACCAAGAACTCGAACAACATCTAGCCCTCCTCCCTTCAACAGAGCCGATTACAGTCACAGTTATTATTGGCCAAAGCCTTTATGACATTAGTTATGGCAAGGATGCGACTGCCCTTCGTAGTCAAAATGTTCTGAACGCATCCTATGAAATCAGCCAGCATGGTAATCTTTTGCGCAAAGGAAAAGTGGATGCCATTTCGTCCTATAATTTGGACCGAAACGATGAGTTCGCAACCCTTACAAGCCGCATGGGTAGCGATGACAAAGTCATCAAAGCTCTTGCCAGTGAAGTTGCTCGCGAGGTGTATTTAAGTATGACAAAAGGAACCCCTTCATGACAGATCATCCTACATGGCATGGTACAACTATTTTATCCGTACGCACTGAGACGCATGTTGTTGTTATTGGTGACGGACAAGTGAGCCTTGGACCAACGATTATTAAATCGGCAGCACGAAAAGTACGACGCCTTGCAAATAATAATGTTATTGCGGGGTTTGCAGGAGCGACAGCCGACGCCTTCGCTCTTTTTGAACGATTGGAGGGAAAGCTCGAGCAGTATCCATCCCAGTTGGCTCGGGCCTGTGTCGAAATGGCTAAAGATTGGCGAACAGATCGTTACCTCAGGCGTTTAGAAGCAATGTTGATCGTTGTTGATAAATCAGCGTCGTTTATTTTAACAGGGACGGGGGATGTTCTTGAGCCCGAAGATGGTATTGCCGCCATTGGTTCCGGCGGCATGTATGCTTTGGCGGCAGCTCGCGCTCTTAAACCTGAAGGACATCTTTTAGCAGAAGATATTGCCCGAAAATCCATGGATATCGCCTCCGATATTTGTGTTTATACTAATAAAAATTACACGATGGAAAGTATTACTCTATGACAACATCATCTCAGTTAAAGGGGCATTTAACACCAAAACAAATCGTAAATGAACTTGATCGGTTTATTGTAGGACAAGATGATGCAAAAAAAGCCGTGGCCGTGGCGTTACGTAATCGCTGGCGTCGCCTCCAACTGAGCAATGAATTGCGTGAAGAAATTCTTCCAAAAAATATTCTTATGATTGGTCCAACGGGTGTTGGTAAAACAGAAATTGCGCGCCGCCTTGCCAAGCTTGCGGATGCACCGTTTATTAAAGTTGAAGCTACGAAATACACGGAAATTGGCTACGTCGGCCGTGATGTGGAGCAAATTATCCGTGATCTTCTTGAAATTAGCATTAAAATGACGCGGGAGAGAATGAGTTCCCATATGGATGAGCGCGCCAAAGACGCCGCCATGGAGCGTATTTTGGATGCTCTTGTGGGAAAAACAGCAGCCCCCGAAACACGTCTTAAATTTAAGCACATGGTGGAATCTGGTGAGATGAACGCTAAGGAGATTGAGGTTGAGGTTGCTGATGGAGGATCCCTTTCCATGCCCACTATTGATGTACCTGGCATGCCTGGTGCTCAAATGGGTATGCTAAATATAGGCGATATTTTTGGTAAATCCTTCGGTATGAACAAAACAAAAATGCGCAAAATCACTATTGAATAAGCACTAAAAATACTTCTTGCTGTGGTATCCGATAAACTCCTTG
>JAIESS010000139.1 GCA_019745755.1 Alphaproteobacteria bacterium | reverse complement strand
AATCGCCAGCAAAAGAACTTAACCCGTTGACACCAGTTGATATCACGCCCCCTTTGGTAACACCTGAGGCCCTGCCAGGAAATAACACATTTAGTGACGGAGAAATTTCTGATGATGGGGATGCTATTTTTCGTTTTGATCAATGATCACAACTAAACATTAGTTGATTTACCTTTCTGGCAACCCTCTCCCTATGTCCCCTTCTTTGTATCAACAGGCTCTGGTACGGAGGGGGCAAAGGCTATCATATCCGTGAGGGCCTTTGCTTTTTCTACCGTCATAAGAGCGAGAATAGTCGATGATTTTTTAGGCGACATTTGCTTAAAAAGATCAACGAGAACCTGCTGGGGTAGTTCATTAAAAATACGTGCTGCCGCTTCGGGTTTCATGGCTTCATAAATGGCGACCATCTTTTTAATATTTTTTGCCACCTCGCCATTGTTAGAAAGGGCTAAGGTCTCAATCACTTTTTTAAGCTCTTTCAGCTCCGCTATTTTCTTATCAAGCTGAACATCCAAAGCTTTTTTCGCACTCTCTTTTGTGCTGTCCATCCCTTGTAATTTATTGAGTTCTTTTTCACGCTCATGAAGGGATAGAAGAACTTTAACGCGACTTTCATCAAGGCTTAGAGGATCAAATTGATCATTATCATTTTTTTTGACCTCTGATGTTTCTGCTTTGGTATCTGTTTTTGGCGCATCTGGTTTTGCTGGGTCCGTCTTCGCTGGGTCTGTTTTCGCTTCATCTGGCTTAGCTGCAGGAGTACTTTGAGCAGCAGCTGTATCCCCCCAAAAAGCTTCGGATAAAACAACAATAGCGGGCATTACAATCATTTTCATAATGTGTTGTTCGAAAAAAAGCCAGGAATGAGTAACGAAGGTAACACTGAAAATAATCAGAATACTTAGATATTGATAGCGTTGAAGGGGTTTTAGTTTGGGAAGCACCTTCTTGTCATTTTTTGCTTTTTCCTGAAATACATCCTTATGAAAAACATCAAAATCTCCAGGCGATAAACGGTCCGCCATGGTTGCTAATAGAGCAGGCTCTTTTTGAAGGAGTTTTTTATGTTCTGATGCTTTTTTCACGAACAAAACCATATGTTACCGCACACGTTTAATCGTCGTAAAAAATCCACGATGCTGCATCAACGATTCCTCAGAATCAGAGGGGGCTGTAAAGGGGTTTTTTTCGAGGGCATGTTGACGTGGAGAGATAGAAGGCTGAGGTGTAGCAATTGGACCTTTATAGTCACGATCACGGTAAAAATGCTGTTTTGAAATAACTTCTTCTGAATGACGTGCGTCAGAAGAATCAATAGGTTGAGGGGTGAGATAGTTTTGCTTAGCGTTACGCGTCATCGTTTCCAAACGATCCGCAACTTTTTCTCCTTGCTCAATTAAAAAATGAAGATCTTCTTTCACAACATTGGCTTCGGGAAGATGGGGCGTGACGTGCTCTGCTGCGAATTCAATGCTTTTTTGAAGGGCATCAATGGTTGTTTGAGCCGTCTTCATCGTGATCTGCACGTGTCTTAAAATACAATTAAGATCATCCTTAAGGCTTATGAATTCTTTGTATTTTTCATAAAATTCCTTAACGGACTTAATACCAAAAAGGAGAAGAATGACCAGTAGCCCATCTAAAAACATAAGTGTCATGAGGATGCTCCTTGCATAGATTGTTGAATGTGCGATAAAAATTCTTCGTCGATTTTAATGGCTTTGTTCTGTCCTTTTCGTCCCATGGATCCATTGAAAAGGACCTGATCGCCACATTTTAACTGTGCTTTTGATTCAGGGTTTACCGTCAGTATAATTTGAGAACCCACTTGTAAATTCAATATCTCCCCAAGGGGTAGTGTTATCTCATCAAGGGTTGCCTCAAGGGTAAAATCCGTGGACCATAATTGATTGGCAAGGTGATTTTCCCAAATGGAATCTTGACCAAACTTTTCCCCCATAAATGTTTGAAGCAACAAATCACGAATAGGCTCAACCGTGGAATACGGGATAAGAAAGTCAATCTTGCCACCGCGATCATCCATGTCCACACGAAGGCGCGCCACAATGGCGGCATTTCCTGGTCGTGCAATGGCTGCAAAGACGGGATTTGTCTCCAAACGATCAAAATCAAAATTAATAGGACATAGTGGAGTAAAGGATTGTTCTAAGTCACTTAGAATAAGCTCCACAAGACGCTGCGCGAGTTTGCGCTCAATGGTTGTGTAGGGACGTCCCTCAATACGCATTAAGGCATTACCTTTGCGCCCACCAAGAAGAACATCCACAATCGAATAAATAAGAGAGCTATCCGTTGTGATCAGGCCAAAATCATTCCACTGCCTTGCTTTAAAAATTGTGAGAAGAGCCGGTAGTGGAATGGAATTGAGATAATCGCCAAAGCGAATAGAGACAAAGGATTCAAGAGAAACCTCAACGTTTTCAGATGTAAAATTACGAAGAGATGTCGTAAGAAGACGCACAAGGCGATCAAAAACAACCTCCAACATAGGAAGGCGTTCATAGTGAAGATTACCGCTATTGAGGATACTAAAAATACCGTCATTACTACCGCCGCCGCCGCCATCAGTAATACCAAGTAAGCTATCAATTTCATTTTGAGAAAGGACTTTATCCTCGCCCATGGATTCGGGGAATTCAAGATTATCCAGGCCGTTATCCTCCGTCTCAAGAGCTTGCTCCCAAGCCGCAGCAAGATCCTCACCATCACCAGAGCCTTCCGCTGTCACATTATCAGATGAAGTCATTCCTTCGGTATCGGATGTACCGGTGGTATCCTCTGAATCTTGAGTGTCTTTTGTTTCGTCTATCATTGAACCAAGAAATCCTTAATCAAAACATCATCCACTTTTATGGGCGATGTCACATTGTTAACGCGCATATGAAGCTCACGTCGAAGGCGCTGAAGGTTGTTTGCCCCCGTTACATCCGCCACATCAAGGTCACGCAAGAAAAGCTGCATTTGATCCACAACTTTTGGACGAAGTGCTTCCACGGCCTCTTTTTCATGGGGATCATGAATCTCAAGGGCAATGGAGACTTTTAGGAAAACAGGGCGTGATTTATTATCTGTCTTTAAATTGACAAGCACATCAGGAACGGGAATAAAGGTGATAAGTTTTGGATCAACAGCTGGTTTTTTGGATACGGGCTCGTTATCCCCCCCACTATCCTCTGCCCCCTCATGCCCAGTTTCCTTTTTTTCTGGGTGTGATCCTTCACCTTTTTCAGCTGTACGACCCATGCCCAGCATTGATTTAAGGGTTGGACCAAGAAAAACACCCGCACAGACACCAACAATAGTAAGTAATGGTATAAGTATTAAAACAAGCTTATTGCTACCCTTTTTCTCATCAATAATTTCAGCATCTTCAACATTTTTGTTTTCTTCTTTGTTTTTTTCAGACATAATAACCTATCAATTGTTCGTGGTGCATCCCTATCCAAAGAATGAATGGAAATTTCCTAACAAAAGGTTAATTTTTCATAAAATTCTTTTTTTCTTGATGATTTTTTCGCCATGGAACAAGATAGAACACGTTATAGAAAAATGATTTTAGAGGTTATATTTAGTAATGAAACTTGATGATATTGATCGTAGAATTTTACATGATCTTCAAGAAGACGGTCGCTTAACAAACGTAGAGATAGCAAAACGTTGTAATATTTCAGCGCCACCATGCCTAAGGCGTGTGCGCCAACTCGAAGACGCTGGTATTATCAAAAGCTATCATGCTGTGATTGATCCCATTACTATGGGTTACAATGTTTTAATTTTTGCTCAAGTATCACTCAAAAGCCAAAATGACAGTGATCTTCGGGAATTCGAAGCAGCTGTAAACACGTGGGACCAAGTACGTGAGTGCTTCCTTATGTCTGGTGGGACGGATTTCTTTTTAAAAATTTATGCAAAAGATTGGGATGATTATCAATTATTCCATTCCAATGTGCTGGGTAAACATCACTCCGTACAACAAATCCAAACTAATATTGTAATGCGGAATTCAAAAAATGCACCAGGTGTGCCCATTGAAGCGCCCCATATCCCTGCCAATACTATACGATCCCTTCGGGTTGTGAAATAATACCCATTGCCTGTAATACTATCCCTTATAAAGAGAAGTCGATTTTTCTTGACCTCGCTTTTGGGATAGGGTTACGTGTACCCACGTACTAAAAAATCTTCAAGGTCATGACAGCATCATCGCGCGCCCAAACTATTTCCTCAGAAACTCTTTTGCAAAAGATTCAATCAAAAACTGCTACTATCGGTGTGATTGGTCTTGGTTATGTGGGATTACCCCTTGTTT
>JAIESS010000152.1 GCA_019745755.1 Alphaproteobacteria bacterium | reverse complement strand
GAGAAAAAATATTATTCCATTTAAGAAAAATCAGGAGCAAAAAGTCCATTTTATGGAGCCCTTCAAGGTTCTTTTGAATCAAAAACATTTTTTTATTGTTCTGGCCTTCATTTTTTGTTTTAAGTTTGCCGATACAGTTTTAAATGCTATGACGGCGCCCTTTTTCTTTGAGCTTGGGGTGAGCAAGGTGGAATTCGCTGATATTTCAAAGGTTTTTGGCGTCATTCTTATGGTTCTAGGTGCCCTTTCTGCAGGACTTCTCCTTAAATACCTGGGTGATTTGGAGGGTGTCATTCTGGCTCTTGTGCTTCAAATCGTATCGGCTCTTATGTTTACGCTACAAGCCATAATTGGTTACGATGTCATCGCTCTTATTATCACAGTGGGTGTAGAAAGTTTTACCTCAGGGCTTACATCCGCCGTTTTTATCGCCTACCTTTCAAAGTTTTGTAAAACTCCTCATACGGCAACGCATTTTACGTTTTTATACTCCTTTGGGTCCTTGTGCCGCGTTCTTTCATCCTCCAGCGCCGCTTACCTCGCTGATCACATTTCCTGGGCATGGATTTTCTTTGGGAGCGCCTTTTTTGCACTGCCAGGACTGTATTTCATTGTGAAATTAGAGAAAGGTCATCAACTTCGCCACCTTGTTGATAAACATGAAGGACAAAAAGCTGCGTAAGAGAAGGAAAGGCAGGCTTCAGTGCTCTTTTATCTCCGTCCCAATCCATCACACTCTACCCTCTTGGGAAAATCTCGTCTGATAAGCCCTTTACATAGTTACCTACAAGTCCTGCCCATTCAATGCATGCTTGTTTGAAGGCCATAGGGGTGGAGCGTTGAAGAACAGACGATAACCAAAAAAGACGACTCATATGATGGGGCGCATGGTAATCTACGGGATAGGGAATCACGTCAAATCCCTGTTTTTTAAAAAGTGCAAGAGAACGGGGCATATGAAATGCTGATGTGACGAGAATATATTTTTTTGAGGAATCGATAAGCTTTTTAAGAAGCGGGCCATGGTCCTGGGTTGTTCTCGAATCACTGTCGATAATAATGCGCTCTCTTGAAAAACCATTATCGAGGAATATTTTCTCCGACCATTCACCCTCAATGGCATTTCCCGTTGCAATGAGCTTTGCCGTGGAGAACTTTCGTGCAAGATCCATACATTGATAAATACGCGTGCCGGCTTTATTAAAAACCGGTTCACCTCTTTCTTTTGTTTCAATCAAACTGAAACTTCCCCCGAGAAGAATAATACCTCCAATATCTTCGTCTTTGGGAAGGTCGGAAGGTCTTTGAACACGTTTTTCAAGATTCATAATCATCCATGGGCCAAGGGGAGACACATTAATGAAGATCAGAATAAGTGCTCCTGACACTAAAAAAGCATGCGCGATTTTGGGGCGATATCTCACCATAAAAAAAAGGCCCAGGATAAGAGATCCAAGGGCAATGAGATCAAGATTAATAAAAAACCAAAAGATGTAATAAAGGAGAATTTCCATAAAGCCTGTCAAAAAAATTATACGTAATTTTCGTACAATATTTGTACACCAGGAAGGGTGCATTCTTCAAGATACTCTAAAAACGCACCGCCCGCTGTGGAGACAAAGGAAAGATCATCTTTAAGTGGGCCTAAGCATGCTAATGTGTCACCTCCACCGGCAATTGTTGTTGTGCCTTCTCGCGTGGCTTCGGCTAAAATTGCGGCAATATGTCTCGATCCACTATGAAAGGGAGGGTTTTCAAACACCCCAAAAGGACCATTCCAAAGAATCGTATGGGCAAGACTGCATTTATCCTTAATCATCTGGATAGTTTTGGGGCCAATATCAACAACGCTGTATTTCGCCGGAACATTTACAATATCCAGAGCCATTGTGGTATTAGGGTTATCAAGACTATCTGTCACAACGCCGTCAATGGGGAGAAGGATTTTAAGAGGATAGCGACTGAGTAAATCCCGTGCATCGTCCAAAAAATCGTTTTCATAAAAAGAGTTTCCTGGTTTCAATTTTCCTGCTGCTACGAGGAATGTATTCGCCATGCCCCCTCCAAGAACAACAAGTTTAGACATTGTGAGCAAACTCTCCAAAAGTTTCATTTTTGTGGACACTTTTGATCCTCCCACAAGAGAGAGAATAAACTTTGGTGGCGTTGTATCTGTTGTGTGGCAAAGCTGCTGTAAATAGGATACTTCGTGCATAAGATTATAGCCCGCTATTCGTGTGTCCATGTGCTTTGGAATGGTGTAAACGGAGGCATGTTTGCGATGGCTGACAGAAAATGCCTCATTCACATACACATCACACATATTTGCTAGTTCTTTGGAAAAATTACTATCCCCTTGTTCTTCTTCCTTCCAAAAACGAATGTTTTCGAGAAGAATAAAATCGCCATCGTTACATGATTCAAGGGATGTTTTAGCATTATCAACCGTCGCTGCAAACATAACATCTATGTCAAGAGCTTCCTTGAGAAAAGGTAAAAGAACGTGCGTGCTCAGCGAGGATTCCTTTTCTTTAGGTCGCCCCATGTGGGTCACAACAAGTGTTCGTGCACTCTTTTCTTTTAAAGCCTTGAGTGTTTTGATCGATGCATCAAGTCTTGAAACATCCTGAATCTGGCCATCTTTCATGGGCATATTTAAATCAACGCGCAAAAATACTTTTTTCCCAGAGACATCGATATCATCGAGCGATAACAAATTATTCATTTTCATATCCAAAAAATGCTACACATAGATCTAAATTATAGAAAAATAGTCAAATTATGAAGCACGCATTTGTATTTCCTGGACAAGGGTCCCAAGCCGTTGGTATGGGCAAGGATTTTTATGATCAATTTTCAACGGCTAAGGATGTTTTTGATGAGGTGGATGAGACCTTGGCACCTCTTCTTGGCCATAAGTTAAGTGCTATTATTTTTGAAGGCCCAACAGAAACGCTCACGCAGACCCTTTATACTCAATCGGCCCTTATGGCAACAAGTATGGCTATTTACCGTACACTTGAACATACACTGGGCAAACCATTAGAAGCCCATGTCTCCTTTATGGCGGGCCACTCTCTTGGAGAGTATTCGGCTCTGTGTGCAGCGGGTGTTTTATCCCTCAAGGACACTAGTATGCTTTTGTATTATCGTGGCAAAGCTATGACGGAGTGCGTTCCCGGTGGTGCCATGGCAGCGATTATGGGCCTTGAGATCGATGTGCTGGAGGATATTGTGGCAAACGCTGAATGTTTTATTGCCAATGATAATGGCGGCGGACAAATTGTGATTTCTGGATCCAAGGCATCTGTGACGAAAGCCATGGAAGTGGCTCAGGCATCTGGAGCTAAACGAGCCATTGCCCTTCAAGTGTCAGCTCCTTTTCATTGCCCCTTGATGGCCAATGCTGCTGAGATAATGAAAGAAAAAATTCAAAATGTGACCTTTCATAATACAAAAACGCCCATCATCACCAATATATCAGCAGAGCCTCAAACCCAAGGCACAGTGTTCAAACAGCATTTAGTGGAGCAAATTTGTGGTCGTGTGCGTTTTCGTGAAACTACCCATGCTATGGCCCATTATGGTGTGACGCATGTCACGGAGATTGGTGCTGGCAAGGTTCTTTCAAACTTGTGCAAGCGCATCCAAAAGGACTTAATTACAACATCTATATCAACAGTTTCTGATATAGATGAATTTTTAGCGATTGTTTGAGCGAGAGATTAATCTTGAAGAGGGGCTTAGAAATGTATTCTTTGTATCTCTCTTCGTTTCCCTCAAAAATATACTTGGGAAAATCTTCTCGTGTATAAAAATGAAAAGATCCATAGACCTTACATCTTGCTGTCCTCTTTTCGTTATCCTTCCTTTTTTCGATTTACTTCCTCCAACTTTTCTTTCAAAAATCGCTCAACCTCAGTAATAGTTGCATTGATGGGGATGTAGAGGTTTTTCTTGTAATCATCTTTATCTAGGGTATGGCGTGGATCAATAGTAAAGCCATCGGGTGTAATAAACAGGCAATTCGTCACATCAAAACACATGACAGATTTATAATTGAGATAGCTCGACACTCCCCCCCTTTTTTTTGGTAAGCAAAAAATATCATCTCGCACCAAACATGCGCAACCGTTTCAAGGGCTTCGCGATCGATGAAAATATTCAGATGTTTACTAAGGGTTAAAATAATGCCTAAAAGTGTACTGTGGGATCCTATGGCTCCGCCTAATTTATTAAGAGTTGGTGTTTAATGGATAATTTAGGTTTGAGTTAAATTGGGTGTTATGAATTAAA
>JAIESS010000084.1 GCA_019745755.1 Alphaproteobacteria bacterium | reverse complement strand
ATCGATTCATACGGATGGCTGGCTTAAAAAAGGACAATAAAATGGCAATACTACAACAAACAATCGAATCCATTTTAGCTCAATCTGAAAAGGAGCAATGGTTTTTTCCGCAAGAATTTCAAGCACTCAAAGATGCAGGTATTACCTCATATCATGTCTGTTGGCAAGGGACACCGATGATTATTTATAAGAGTGAGGAAGCTGAGTGGAGAAATGAAAACGCATCGAAACTCCCTGATGATCTTTCCATTAACTTAGTTGCTGATTCATTTTCCAAAGAAGCCTTTGATGAAGCTCTTCAAAAACGTATGGCTCATATAACCACATACAAGCAATTTATTAAAGATATAAGCTTGGCGGGAATTTCTCATTATGATGTGTGCATGATCGATCGCACTGTCACATATCATGGAAAGAGTGAAACATCCTGTCTCGTTCAAAGAGTGCCATAGCACCCTCTCTCCTGTTTAAGGGAATAGCTATTGATCTTTTAGGAGAAATTTTTGACGATGAAACCCATCACCCCCGAACACCGCGATGCTCTGAATAAGGGCATCGTCGAATCAAAAAACTTAATGGAGACCCTTGCCATTGATCTTCATATGCTGCTTAAGCATATACGGCCAACAATTATGCTTCCCCCTATCCCTGAAACATTCAAAATTACAAAGAAAATGGCCTTTGTTGCACAGCATATTTATGAACAGGAAGGCATCACGTTTTTAAAAGCAATGGGGGGCCACACATCTGACATGGTGCGCAGCCTATGTTGTTATATTATTGGCAGGCATTCAGTATCCTTAAATGAAAAACTCTCCCTTATGAAACCTTTTTCGGATGATCCTAATTCCGGTGTGAGAGAATGGGCGTGGATGGCCCTTCGATCGGATATAATAGAGCATCTCGATGATGCACTTGTTTTTTTACAGCCTTGGACACTCCATGAATCCGAACGTATACGGCGTTTTGCCTGTGAAGCAATACGTCCCCGTGGTGTATGGTGCGCTCATATTCGCATCCTTCGGAATGAGCCGTGGAAAGCACTCTCTCTCATTGAAAACCTCAAAGCGGATTCCGCACGCTATGTACAATTATCCGTAGGCAATTGGCTTAATGATGCTGGTAAGGATCATCCCAAATGGGTCACAGATGTATGTGATCGATGGCAGCGCGAATCTCCCGGGGTTGCAACGGAAAAAATTTGCAAACGTGGAATGAGGCGGTTAAGTAAGGTATAGTCTATAAAAAAAAGGACTCCCCCTCATGAAAAATATCCACATTGCTCCTTATGATCCTGCATGGCCTTATATGTTTGAGAAGGAGGCTACACTCATCCAACAAGCTCTTGGCGACAACTGCATTACTGTGCACCATATTGGAAGTACAGCTGTGCCAGATCTTGCCGCAAAACCCATTATCGACATGATTCCGGTTGTATGTGACATTACACACGTTGACCTTTCAAATAAGGCTATGGCTGCTCTTGGTTATGAGGCAAAAGGTGAATGCGGTATGCTTTTTAGGCGTTATTTTCAAAAAGGAGACCTAAAACGAACACATAACGTCCATGTATACGAGCAAGGAAACCCTGAGATACAGCGCCATCTTCTTTTTCGAGATTGGATGCAAAACCATGCCAATGACCGCAAATCCTATGAACAATTAAAATATACGTTAGCGCAGAAATTTCCTGATGACATTTTATCTTATTGCATGGGCAAAGAATCTTTTGTTATGGCTATAGACCATAAAACGGGTTGGCAAGGTTTGCGAGCTGTGAAAGCTCTTACGAAGCGTGAATGGGACACATATCATCGCATTCGTAAAGAGCGTATTTTTGCTGATTTTCCTCATATCATTTATGATCGCAATCATCCATCCCTTACCGAAGATCATCACCATCATTTTCTTCTTTATAATGACCAAGACATTGTATGTGTTGCCCACGTAGAATTATTGAGCGATCAGGATGCAGCGTTACGGGCGCTGGCTACAGATAAAATTCATGAAAGAAAGGGCTATGGTTCTTACATGTTGGTTTTGATAGAGCGATGGATTAAACATCAAGATCGATACGTTATTAAAATGCATGCGCGTCCTAACGCTGTCTCTTTTTATCGTAAGCTTGGTTATATTCATATGTGCTTTGACGATGATCCCTCTATCCAAGAAAACCCTGTTGATTTAGGAAAAATTATAGTGTGATTATTTTTTGACACTCTACCTAAAATATAGATAATAGTTCTTACCCCGTTTATGTAAAATTTCAATAAAACAGCTTTTTTTCTTAACAAAATATTAATTTTTAGATGACATCCTGTAGAAGTCAATCACAATGCAGGAACATTTATAATGCACTTTAAAAATATATTACTTGCCGGTGTCTTTGGTTCATTTCTTGGAATATTTTGTTCAACGAATGCTCTAGGTATGGATGAAGAGTTTGAAAAGAGTACAAAAAAAAGGGGACTCGTTCTTTCAAAACCTACACAGGGACTCGTTCTTTCAAAACCTACACAGGGACTCGTTCTTTCAAAACCTACACAGGGGCTCGTTCTTTCAAAACCTACACAGGGGCTCGTTCTTTCAAAACCTACACAGGGGCTCGTTCTTTCAAAACCTACACAAGGACTCGTTCTTTCTCCTACTGTGACCACACCACAATTATCGATAACATTGAGCAATGCTTACATCGAACCCTTTGTTGGCCCTGGACAAGGTGTGCGTTCACAAATGATTGACCAGGATACAACAGTTACGGGGCTTGGTTGGAGGCCTGTCTATGTTCCTCATGGTATTTTAACAACCGGTCTTGGCGATAGAGAATTTACGTTAGTAAATCCTGTTCGTGTTCCCGATTATTCGCGTACCACCTTAACAGCAGATCAAAGGCGTGCCATTAGCATATGGACAACTTCTCGCCTTGGTGCTGATGTTCTTCGTCAAGATTATGTGGATATGATTCGTCTTACCTCCGGAAAACAGAGCTACAATCAGGCTCTTGTTACTTTTTATAAGAATTGGAAAAAAGGTCTTCCTCCCATTATGATTTA
This sequence comes from Alphaproteobacteria bacterium, assembly GCA_019745755.1. Classification (GTDB taxonomy): domain Bacteria; phylum Pseudomonadota; class Alphaproteobacteria; order Paracaedibacterales; family JAKBAR01; genus JAKBAR01. The sequence goes on along the minus strand of JAIESS010000084.1, from coordinate 1,225 downwards.
TCAAAATGATGGCGTGGATGAAAATGCTTATTATAGTCGTACAGACACAACACGAGAAGCACACTTTTTTCATTTCACAAGCGAAGTCGATAAAAAAACAACTATCTTTACTGGTGAATCATCGGATATCGTCGGCCATGAAATTTGGGGTCACGGACATCTTGATGAAATGTGCCCATGGTTTTTTGATAGTAATAGTCTAGAACTTGGTGGTTTTCATGAAGGGCATGCTGATTCTATGAATTTAACCATTGGCCTTGCTATCTCAGCCAACCAACGTCAAACACTTTTGGCTCAAACAGGTGGTGATTTGCATGTAAAGGGGAACTTTTTAGGACGTCTTGGAGAGCAGTTTGGTGCAGGTATTGGATCTGATAGTGTACGTAATCTTGATGTTGATGCTATCGTTGGGCAAGTTGATCAAGAGGTTCACGATCTTGGTCGTATTTGGGCAAGTGGCACCTATGATATTTTGGCTGATGCTTATCCTGCCGCTCAAAAAGCACTGATTAGTCGCATGTCCGAAGAACAAATTCTTCTTCATACATCAGCGTATCTCAGAAGACTTGAGAATTTGTCTATTCTTCTTCAAGAATCGAAAGAACCAGGGTTTACAAATTTTGCGTCAACCATGAATATGCTGGCACAAGAAAATGTAGCACTTACAGGTATTGCAGAAATTGATACCCTTCCTTGGGAAGATTATATTAAAAATCAATACACGCGCAGGAAAGTACCCGTGAATGGTGGTTCTGGTAAGGCCCAGCTTTTTAATATTAATTTTTCAAACGAGAAAGTAAACTTGTGTGGCACGGTTCATAGTCATCTGAAAAAAATGGGTCACTAATTAATCGTCCACCGCCATCATGAGGGAGGCATTTCCACCACAGGCCGTTTGATTATAGGTAAATGTCCTCTCATGAATAAATTTTAAAAGGTAATTTGGGCCACCAGCTTTAAACCCCGTGCCTGAATTACCTTCTCCTCCAAAGGGTTGAACGCCTACAACAGCGCCAATCATGGAGCGATTCACATAGAAATTGCCGGCTTTGAGGATCTCGCGTACTTGATGAATCGTTGATTCAAGGCGTGTATGGAGCCCAAAGGTAAGGCCGTAACCAAGAGCATTCACTCTTTGAACTGTTTGATGGAGCTCACTCGCCTTAAAGGTCACAACTTGAAGAACGGGGCCAAAAATCTCCTCATCAATAGCTTCAATGGCCTC
>JAIESS010000111.1 GCA_019745755.1 Alphaproteobacteria bacterium | reverse complement strand
AAATCAGCCGAACGATCTGTAAAGGCCTCCTTTGATCCTGGCACAGCCCCTGGTGTAGGAAAATGAAAGGGATTATCCTTATTTGTGCTGCCAAGAAACGTACCGCCCTTGCGCATGAGATCTGTATCACATATTTCAGGTGTAAGTTCAATATAGTCGAGGGGGCGCGTGATAAGTCCCGTGGTTCCTTTTTTTATACCAAAAACGCGAGCACCATAAGATCCTACAGCTTTATGAACAATAGCCCGTATTGTGGCATTTAACCCCGCACAATCACCGCCACTTGTTAAAACACCAATGCGTTTTGTCATTTTTACTATCCTCTTTATACATACTCATTATGATAGAGCGTCAACCGCCCACCTACCGTAGGAAAGGCAACCCCCGTCGTTCTTGGAAAACTCGTCGGTAACCCAAAATAACACCGTGCGCCGAGGAAGGCAAAGGCTTGTGCTTCCAACATATCCCCCTTCAGATCCAAAACATCACTGTCCATCACAATACACGGTAGAATTTCACACAAACGCTTCGTAAAGTAAGCATTTTTGCGTCCCCCTCCACATAAAATGAGCGATTTCACCTCACCTGGAAGATAATCTGCGATCGCTCTTACCGTCAATTCAGAAAGTGTCGCAACGGCGTCTTCAGCAGATAAGGACTGTACATCAAAAAGCGTATTCTTAAATGTATCCCGATCAAGAGATTTTGGAAAAGCCCGAGCAAAATAAGGATGCTTTAGCCATTGATGCACACGCGTATGATCTATCTTCCCGGACAACGCCATGGCACCTCCATCATCATAGAGCTTACCAACGTTTGAGACCATATAGTCATTAACGAGGGCATTCCCTGGCCCCATATCCCCAGCGAGCATATCAGATGGATTATTAGATGGAATGAATGTCATATTACTCACTCCGCCTATATTAAGAAATGCAAGGGGCTTTTCTGCTTTGAGGTGATTCTTTGCAAGAGCTAAATGAAAAATAGGTACGAGGGGCGCCCCTTCCCCTCCATTAATAATATCATTGGACCTAAAATCAAAAAGGATAGGTTTTTTTATGGATTCTTGGACATACTCCGGATCACATATTTGCCAGGTCCGAGGAAAGTCTCCCCGTGGCTCATGAAAAATTGAATGGCCGTGGATGGCAAGCATATCAATATCTTTACGGTGAGTTAGCGCATGATAGGCTGAGATATGGTAATCCATAAGCTCACGTGTAACTGCAACGATTTCTGGTGTGATGACTTCTTTCCCCAAAATACCGCGCAGACGATTTTGAAAATCCTTTGGATAAGGCAGCGTTAAGGCTTCCCCCCATGCCAAAACTTTCTCGCCATCCGTTGTGATGACCGCCACATCCACACCATCCAAAGACGTACCGCTCATAAAACCTGCAATAGTTACGGGATACGTTTTAGGAGATATCAGCCCAAGAGCCATTCGATCAGACATTTTTATTTCTCACAGAATAAAGTGGTTTGTAAGTTCGATGCAAACAGAGGCAACACTAGGTCCATCCATAGAGTAGGCGCATAATGCAGTATAGGCAAACACAAACAAAGAGCAATCTTTGTTTGTGTTTCCTAAGGAATTATCCCAAAGAAACTTTATATTTCCAATAACATTACGCATGACCCTATTCCCTGTATATTGCATAGTGTTTTTATAGCAATATAAAAGTTTTGGGTATCCTAGAAAAAGATGATAAAATCCTGAGGGAGCGTATAAGCAAAAACATCATATGCACATTATATTCAAAACTATTCTTTGGAGCGTTGTTATGGTGCTTACCTACCATGTATCAAAACACGCCACACCCCTCTTTATCAAACAGGAACAAAATCCTGTGAGCACAAAAACAAATGAAAGGAATGACCTCTCCATGAAATCTATTACTATTTATACAACGAACCATTGTCCCTACTGCATTAAAGCCAAAAAACTCTTCGATCAAAAAGGTGTGACTTACACAGAAATTGATGTGTCTCATGATGATGAGCGTGAAAAGATGATTGCTAAAGCTCATGGAAAGCGTACCGTTCCCCAAATTTTTATTGGTGATTACCACGTGGGTGGCTGCGATGATCTCTATGCTCTTGACAAACAAGGTAAGTTAGATTCGTTGCTAATGTAACTTTAAATCCGTTTTACTCAACATAAAGGGAGACTTTTACAAAAAAACGAGTTGACGCGAAGATTGCGTAAAAACATCTGGATCAAATGTTACAGCCTTAAAATACAACCCATGAGGAGGCGCTGTGGGGCCGGACTTTACACGGTCCTTGAGATTAAGAATATCATCAATCCACGTCACAGGTTGACGGCCAAGACCAATTTGAATCAGCGTTCCCATCATAATACGCACTTGATTATGAAGAAATGACCTTGCACGTAGCGTCGTCACAATATAACTCCCATGCTGTGTCACTGTACATTTATTCAGGGTACGAATAGCGTTATTTGCCTGACAATGCACAGACCTAAAACCATTAAAATCATGGGTGCCAAGGAGCTTTTGAGACGCCCTTGCCATGGCCTCTATATCAAGCACTGGATAAACGTAAGTACAACGTCCCTCCATGAGTGCACTAGAACTTTGGTGATTCAAAATCACATATATGTAGGAACGCTCTAACGCTGAAAACCTAGCATGGAAATCATCATCTACATGCACAATATCAATAACTGACACTCCCTTTCCTTTACCATAAAAATTAAGGCATCCTCGTAACTTATCCGTATCAATACTGTGGTCAGCGTCAAAATGCACAACTTGACCAAGAGCATGAACCCCAGTATCCGTCCTACCCGCCCCATGAATTATCACGGGATGCTTTACAAAAAGCGTAATGGTATCCTCTAAAAACTGCTGAACCGATGGCGCTTCACGTTGGCGTTGAAAACCGAAAAATCGGCTCCCATCGTATTCAATCAAAAGAGCATAACGAGGCATAACAATCAATAAAAGGCATAAATCATGGCGTTAATGTAGCGTCAAAAATCTCTTAAGGCTAGAATTTTGAACAATCAAAAATTTTTGTCATTATATGGGGCAAATCTTTTAATAACCTACACTCATAAATTTCCTTTGTTATTAATAACTTTTCTTGCATCCATTAACCCTTTACCAAGAAATGGGGCAATATTCCAATCATGGCAAGAGTTACACCCAAGTGTATCGGGTGAGCAAGGGGAAACCGTCTGTTGCTATATGATTGCGTAGCATGATAATAGACCTAAAAAATCTATAGGGTGGGTTTACCACTAATCAACCTAGGACGCAGGACATTCCCTGAATAGTGTACGTCGAGATTGCTTGCCGTGTCTTTGTGTCGTGGAGAAGCGCCCCGTCCAGGGCTGAGGTGTCTTCCGTATCACAAGTGCATTCTCCGGCATAGACACCAGGTTTAGTCATTGTATAGGTCATTAAAGCCCCCTAAGTTGCACTGAATCTTGAAACCCTAAATATTAGCGCTGGCTCTCCACTCTTTTTTTATTTAAAATATAATTAAAATTAAATTTATAGCGCCCCATGAGCCGATCATTCCCTCCTCATTCTGAAAGTCATGAAGCGTATTTAACAAAAATTCGCTCCATCCCTTACCTCACCAATGAGGAAGAGTATCAATTGGCAAAACAATGGCGGGATCAGGGTGATAAGAAGGCCGTAGCCAAACTCGTTTCAAGCCATCTTCGTCTTGTCAATAAAATTGCCCAAGGATATCGTGGCTACGGCCTTCCCGTTGGCGATCTTGTGTCTGAAGGGCATATTGGCATTATGCAAGCCATGAAACATTTTGATCCTGATCGTGGTTTTCGTTTTGCAACCTATGCCATGTGGTGGATTCGAGCTAGTATTCAAGAATACATACTCAACTCTTGGTCACTTGTAAAGCTAGGAACTACATCGGCACAAAAAAAACTATTCTTTAAACTGCGTAGCATTAAACAAACACTAGGTGTGAGCCAGTTATCTTCCGAACACATTCAAGCCATTGCAAGGGATTTAAGCGTCAAACCAGATGAAGTGTATCAGATGGAACAACGCATGAGCGGCAGTGACCATTCTTTACACGGCACTGTCAATCATGGAGGAGAGGGCGAAGTCGAGTGGATTGATTGGTTGTCCGATGACAGAGAGAATCAAGAGGTGCTTTTGTTGAACCGTGATGATATTACAAAAAAACAAGATCTTTTGAACCAAGCTCTTGGAGCACTCCACCCAAGGGAGAGAACAATTTTATACGACCGGCG
>JAIESS010000089.1 GCA_019745755.1 Alphaproteobacteria bacterium | reverse complement strand
ATTCAAGGCCGGGAGGGCCCCACCGGGGAAATTATGTCCGGACGGTAGGGGTGTCGCTGTTAAGGGCCGTAAAAAATACTTAGAATTTAGGCATGCTGCTCATAAAAATCATCGATAATATCAAGCATCGTACGTCCATTGGCAGCTTGGTTGATTCTCACACGAAAATCTGCTGAATCATGATAACCCTTGCTATACCAACCAATATGTTTGCGTGCGATGCGCGATCCTGCATCCTCGCCGTAGTGATTCAACATATCTTCCACATGACTTTTAACCATGTGATGCTGTTCCGTTATTGTCGGATCAGGGATCTTTTCACCGGTGTTAATATAATGCCCCGCTTGTTTAATAAACCACGGTCGACCGTAAGACCCCCTACCAATCATGACACCGTCGGCACCGCTTTGTTCGGATGCCGCTGTAATATCATCAAAGGTTTTAATGTCACCGTTTACAATCACAGGAATTTTCACAGATTCTTTGACCTTGCGTACAAAGGCCCAGTCTGCACTGCCATTATACAACTGACACCGGGTGCGGCCGTGGATGGTAATCATCTGAATTCCCACATTTTCTGCAATTTTGGCAAGGGTTGGGGCATTCAGGCTACTATGATCCCACCCCATGCGCATTTTAAGGGTGACGGGGAGCTTCACGGCTTTCACGGTTGCTTCTAAGATCGCAGCCGCAAGAGGTTCATTGCGCATCAATGCTGAGCCTGCATGACTGTTCACAGCCACTTTTTTAACAGGGCAGCCAAAGTTAATATCGATAATATCCGCGCCCATATCCTGATTCAGCTTAGCCGCCTCCGCCATCACCAGCGGATCACATCCCGCCAGTTGCACTGCCATGGGGTAGTCCCCGGCTGATCGTTGTGCCATTTGAAGGGATTGGCGTGTTTGGCGGATCATAGCTTGGGACGCGATCATCTCAGAGATCACAAGACCCGCGCCAATATGTTTAACGAGACGACGAAACGGCATATCCGTCACCCCCGACATGGGCGCAAGCAGTACATTCATAGCAAGGGTGTGGGGGCCAATTTTAATCATTATTAGGCATCTTTTTGTAATAGTATTATAAAAATAATTTACTTTGTAAGGAAAATAGAATACAACACTTTCACAAACAACAAAAGAAAGAAAAAGAATCTATGATTCGCCGAATATCCATTACTATTTTTCTCCTTTTGGTATCATCTGTTACTGTTCGTGCAATGGAAGCTGCGGCTGATGGAAATACTCAAGAACAGTCTAGGAGGTATCTAGCAGAACAAAGAAAAAAATTAGAGGAGCTCAAAAAAAACCAACCCATTCATGGAGCTGCGCATAAAGAAAAAACCTTTGTAAGGCAGTCTGATATCTATGAGCCCTTTCCAGTCAGTCCATTGTATCCTATGGAATTTTTTGCGCTTTTGGGGCAAGAGGAATCCCTTTCTTCTATCGAAGAAAATAAAAATGAAGAGGTTTTTTCCTTAATAAGGAACAAGGCTAAGAATATTTTCTCCATAATTATGAATGAAAGAGCATGGGGAACAGCTAGCAAGGAAAGCGCCCATCTTGTTGTCTTGATTGATTCACCTCAAATACCATCCACTGTAAAACAGGATGAAAACATCAAACAATTACGGGAAAGACTCCTTACATTTAATACTCTCACAGAAAATCTAACACGAGCAAAAACGGCACGAATCCATAGTAGAGAGCGCATGCCAGTGGGAAAACCTGCGAAAAAACAAGAAGAAGAGCTTAGGGCGGAAAATGCATTCAAGCGATGGTTTGAATCTTATGAGATTTTTCTTAAAACGCTTTAATAGTGAAAAAACGTGGCGATTAATTGCAGGGGGATCAGGGCGTATACTTACGCCGCGATCATCCCCTTGACCTTTTCCAAATCCTCAGGCGTATCTACACTTTGGGGAATGGAATTGACAACGACGACGTCAATACGCATGCCGGCCTCGAGTGCACGCAGCTGCTCCAAACGTTCCGATTGCTCTAAGTAAGACGGTGCTAAATTCACAAACTGCTTCAGCACACGGCGCTTGTAGCCATACACACCAATATGGTGGTAGACATTTTTTGCCTCACTCGGAATACACGACCGTGAGAAATAATAGGCTTGCGTTTTTGTTCCAACAAGCGTGTCATTCATAGCAATTTTGATAACATTAAGATTAGTACGATCGGAATGATCTTTTGAAAGGGCTGCGATGGTCGTAATGTCATGGTCACCTTGGCTCATAAATGTTGCCATGGTTTTAAGGTCATCGGGATTCAGATTGGGCTGATCCCCTTGCACATTAATAATAAGGTCATAGATCCCTTGGGGATCAAAAATGTCAGCAGCAGCATAGGCGCGATCCGTTCCTGAGGGCAGGGCTGGATCCGTCATAACAGCCACGCCACCATGAGCCTCCACCACCGTTTTGATTTCTTCGCCATCACACGCCACAATGACGGGGCCGATGCCGGCCTTTTCCGCCTGCTTCATCACACGCACAATCATAGGCACACCATGAATGTCCGCCAAGGGTTTATTAGGCAGCCGCGTTGCCGCCATACGTGCAGGAATGATAGTAAGAATTTTCATGGCTGAGCCCCTTGCTCTTTTAATCAAAAAACATTCTAATGATGCATAAATTCTCATAAAGTAGCCCCTTATGCAACCTCTTCGTTCTTACCCCACAACACAACTTCGTCGTAACCGTCAACATGATTGGCTGCGGGACCTTGTGGCGGAGACTTCCCTCAGCCCAAAGGATCTTGTCTTACCGCTTTTTATTCGCGAACCAAGTGGAGAGAAAATGATTACAACAATGCCAGGAGTAGAGCGTCATACATTAGAAGACTTGCCCTCTATCGTAGAGAAAGCACTTAATCTTGGTATTCCCGCCATTGCTCTTTTTCCTTATACACCGAATGCTCTTAAAACCATCGATGGGGCAGAAGCTCTCAATCCGGATAATCTTGTCTGTCGTGCGCTTCGCCTCCTCAAAGGTCGTTTTGGACAAGACATCGGCATTATAACGGACGTAGCCCTGGACCCGTACACGACGCATGGTCATGACGGTGTTATTGTAAATGACCGTATTTGCAACACATCAAGCAATACCATTCTTGCCAAGCAATCGCTTAATCAAGCAGACGCAGGGGCGGATATTATTGCGCCATCAGATATGATGGACGGACGTGTTAAGGAAATTCGCACAGCCCTCGATCAAAATGGTTACGACAATACATTGATCATGAGCTATGCCGCAAAATATGCCACGCATTTTTATGGCCCCTTTCGTGAGGCGGTAGGAGCAGGGGCTATTCGAGAGCTTTCCCATAAAAATCTTCAACATAAAAAAACCTACCAGATGGATTTTCGCAATACGGAGGAAGCACTCCATGAAACAGCCATGGATATTAGTGAAGGTGCCGATATGGTTATGGTAAAACCGGCTTTGCTTAACCTTGATATTATTTACCGTATCAAGCAGGCGTTTAAAGTGCCGACCTTTGCCTACCATATTAGTGGCGAGTACGCCTATCTCAAAATCGCAGCACAACATGGCGCTTTGGACTATGAGAAATCCCTTTTGGAGGTTCTTTACTGCTTGAAACGCGCTGGCACCGATGGTATTTTCACCTACGCTGCCTTGGACGCAGCTTTTTTAATAAAATAGCCTCCACTCACAGAGGAAGCCTTGAAAAGCGCTTGAAAAACGCTATTTCATTGTGTAAGAATGGAAACTTAGTAAAAAGTTTTAGTGTAAAAGTTTTAGGTTTGAGGAACGATAATGGATAAAAAAATTCCAATGACGTTGACAGGTTTCGAGCGTCTACAAGAAGAATTAAAGCACCTTAAATCACATGAGCGCCCTGCTGTCATCAAGGCTATTGCCGAAGCACGCGAACATGGCGATCTCTCTGAAAATGCAGAATATCACGCAGCTAAGGAGCGTCAGGGGTTTATTGAAGGTCGTATTATGGAGCTTGAAGATAAACTCGGTCGCGCAGAAGTGATTGATGTATCCCAAATTTCTGGTGATAGCATTAAATTTGGTGCCACAGTGAAGCTTATTGATGACGATACAGACGAGGAAGTCGCTTATCAAATCGTGGGCAGTGACGAATCTGATATTAAAAAGGGCCTCCTGTCAGTAACAGCCCCTCTTGCGCGCGCCTTAATCAACAAGAAAAAAGGCGATCATATTGAGGTCACAACCCCAAGCGGTGGTAAATCTTACGAAATCAC
>JAIESS010000120.1 GCA_019745755.1 Alphaproteobacteria bacterium | reverse complement strand
TTAATCGTTCTAAGTTAATCAACATATCATCCACAAAAACAATGGTTTTAGGGGTATAGTTCACGGACGCTAAAAATGCCCCGAGGATATCCTGTTTTGGTAGCATACAAGCGAAAATTACGCCCTTTTTAAAAGATGGAATTTTCGTGCAATTTTCAAACCCACGGAAAAATGTTTCCTTTATGGTAGGGAAGGAATGACTAAAATCAATGCCAACGCCTTTTAGAATATCCACACGATCATCACAGTGCAGTGGACGGTGACCAAGGGAGCCATTCCATCCTGCGGTTAAAGCAATGGACGGAATGCCGCGTTCTTTTAAGCTTTCATTTAACTCAACGACTTTTGCATCCGTAATTTCCGTTTCATAAACTGTCCAGACATGGCTGGATACTTGAAGGACTTCTTCGGGGCTAAACCGATTATCAAAATACTCGTTGAGCCATTTTTCCTTTTTTTGACCACGTAGGACATGATCCTTCGCTGTAATAAGCACATCATCAATATCAAAAATAACGAGGGCATCCTTCGGCAAATCCTTCGTTGCCGCGTGAATCTCATCAAAACAGTTTGTTTGTGTAATAGAAGAGTGGATCATAACCCTAATCAATTTTTTATCGCTGTACCTCTTTTATATAAGACGCCCTTCCCCAAATGTCCATCAAACAAATGGGGGAAGGGGAGGATGACTCATAAAAAATACATTCCTTAGTAGGTTTTATGTTGGTCAATTTTTCTTTCCATTTTTTCCCGCGCTAGAGTGCGTGCTGCGTCAAGATTAAGGGCTGGATTGAGATCGCCATTACTCGTAATATTACCATTTTTTGTTGACTCAGGAACAAAGAAAGTCTGGGGTTCGGGGGCATCATAAATTTGGATCCCAGGAAGTCTTTGGGCGAGTCGTTTATCAAATATTTTGTAATTATTCCAACGGTAAGGATTAATGATGGCAAAAACAATTTTATCAAAATGTCCGCCGAATTTTTGAAGGGCCAATGCATAAAGGTCCGCAATAATCTCCGGGTTTTGGTTAAAGGCGCCAGCGCCAAAAGCGCCCGTTACAAAGACCTTGGCTCCCATATCCACAGCCGACGCAATTTGGGAGAGGATTTTAATATATGTTCTTTGAATAGTTTCGTTTGTCACATTATCTGTTTTTAACAGATCATCATAGGTGCTAATTCCTCTATCCAAGCGATCGGCTGCGCTGGTAATAACCTGAACATGATACGGGGTTTCAAGATTTGTAAAATCTCTTGCCTTGTATACAGTGACAATCGGGCTTGCAATGCTACTGTAAATAGGGATACGTGTAGCATAACCCGTTGTCGCTTTTCCTTTTGCATCCGTACCGGCATAGGCCATTAATTGATTGAAGAGGTCTGACCTGCGACATAGTTCTTCTTCCTGAGCGCCAGCTCCATCCAAGAATCCTCCTCCTATCCCTATTTCATTGGCGAAATTAACGACGGCGACTTTTCCATCATGCGAAGGGTTTTCTAATGCCATTTCGTAGGCTGCCTCGTAGGTATCCACGTAAAGAAGTCTCACAGTGGAATTATTTACTAAAGGGTTTACTGCAATCTGCTTGTTTTCAATCGGGTCAGTTGGCGCTGTACCAGGATGTGTAACCTTATAGTCAATAACAGAGACTGTTGACTCGATGTTCGTGATATTCTTCATGCTGTCACGTGTTATGGTGAGGTTAGGGGTTTGGGGTTTCACCTCGACGCGGTAGGATGGTGCGAAAGCAGGAAATTGAATCTTTTTTCCTGTAAGTGTTATGTAAAATTTTTGCCCAGGATATGAGGCGCCAGCCCCTGCTTCGTTTAAAACGTCTTGAGCAACAGACCTTGAATATGCTTTTGGTGCGTAATAAGCATTAGGATTGCCCTTGTGATACTTAATACTTCGGTCATCTTGAAACTTCTTTTTTTCAGCATCCGTCCAATAATTCCCAAAAAACCGCGGATCGTTGACCTGGCGGTAAATGCGCTTGAGAAGGCGCCACTGATTCTTGCTTTGGTTGCTTGCAGGAGTGGCCGTAGGATTAAGAATCCTGTGACTTTCCCAAATGTGAGCATCCGTTACGAAAGGGGCGACTTTATTCACAATGATTTCATAAAGGCGGTTACGGCGTTTGCTTGATGCGTTAAGATCAAGGCCCTTCTTAAGACCTGTGCTCACCGTTGTGTTGAATATCTGAATATTCTTATCCCTGTTCGCTGCATCACTTGCAATCTGATCCGCCAAGGTATCGAGAAAATTTAAAATTTCATAGGAGTCACTCTTCCCTACATTCCATTGATTCAGAGCATCTTTGGCTGATGTTTTTGCACTATTGAATGGTGATGAACCAAAACTCGGTATGCTAAGGCTGATCAAAAGAGCCATAATAACAAGGGTATATTTACGTAGATACATTTCTCTATCGCTTGCATGCTGTTGTCATGCATTCATGCTAATCTTCTTATGTTAAAAAAGTGTTAATAGATACGGCTGAATACTCCACGGGTTTACACCCCCTATGAGAAAATTAATGAATAATCTTATCTGTCACTGCTAAAACATACTCACCCTTTTCAGGCCGTGAGGAAATCTTAGATTCAATAGTTTTTTTAAAAGATACAAACTTTACAAAGTCCTGCTTTGCAAGCTTATGGGACGGCATAGTTTTTATGCTGTTTGGATTCACATGTTTACCCTTGAGGAGCAACCCATAATGAAGGTGTGGTCCGGTTGCGGATCCTGTAGAGCCCACTTCACCGATAAACTGCCCCTGAGATACCTTTGTTCCCACCTTAATGCCAGAGGCTATTTTCCTTAAGTGGGCATATTCTGTTGTGTAATCACCATGCTTGATGGAGACGTATAAACCGAAATCACCCCAATACTGAGCTTTTGTCACAACACCTGCAGCAGCTGCCACAACTTTTGTCCCGTGAGGCGCACCATAATCAATGCCTGCATGAAATGCTGTATAGTTCTTAAGGGGATGCATTCGCATGCCATAACCAGAGTTCACACGAAGGCGCGTAACGTCCAAGGGGGAACGCATAAAGCCACGCACAGCACATTCACCCTGATGATTATAGAACGTTGCACCATTGGGTCCTTCGTAACGATAAACCTGCTTGAGTTGACCGCCCGGGGCAAAAGCTGCATAAACGAGATTACCGTACTTCACAATCTTGCCAGTTTTGTCCTTATAGACTTCATATAAAATAGCAAAGGCGTTACCGGGTTTTGGATCATGCTGAAAATTGACCTCAAAAGAAAGGGCTTGAACCGCTGCTTTGGCAAGATTAGAGGGTGCCCCCTGTTTGATGGCCGCATTATAAAAACTGGATTTGATCTTGCCTGCAACACCTTCGATGCATCGTTTAAGTTCGATGGTATTTTTCTTCGCAACAAAGGCGCCCCCCGTTTGCTGAATAGTAATTTCCTGCTCCGGTGTTGATCGCCATTCCATACCATTTAAAATGATTTCTTTGCTGAGGGGATCTTTACTCAGGGAAATTTTAATGCCCTGACCAATTTTTAATTGTTTGACATTATAGACTTTCTTCACAGCGTCCATGGCAAGCTGAGCGTGACTTTTATTAACACCCGCAGCAATAAGAAGGCTATTCAGGGTATCGCCCTTTCCCACAACAAGGAGCTTTTCTCGCGGGCTGTCATCATCATCGGACGCCTTTTGAATAATATCTTTAGGTTTTTGAGGGATTGAATGATCAGATGAGGAAGGCAAAGATGTATTCTTTTGCTTTGATTCCTCCGCAGTTTCAGATGTCTCACCATCCAAATCATTAGGTTCCTCAAGATGAGCATCCACAACAACATCTTCATCATCCGATGAGGGGACATAAGTAGTATAGTCATGAATGGCTAGGGATAGGGCCATGGCAAGGCTTGACGCGCTGACAATGTACCGTTTTGGAAACCTACGGAAGAATTCTATCAATTAATACTCCTCTCTTTTTGTTAAGGCTTCTTGTGGCCTTTTTTTAAAAATTTATAAAAAAGAAAAATAAACTCACCTATACCTTGCCATCTGGGATTCTCTCTGTCAACCCTTTGGAGGTATAAATGTTGCAAAAAAGTCACGGGGTCTGCATGCTTTTCATTCTAAAAAGTGTTTATGTCTAGGTTGTTGTTTTTTACGTAAGTGATTAGAGTGCTTGATGTGTGTGTTGATTGTTAACTTTATTGAGAGTTTTTATGAAAATATTAGTAAAAAATAGCTA
>JAIESS010000024.1 GCA_019745755.1 Alphaproteobacteria bacterium | reverse complement strand
AAACAATAGCTTCTACAGATGCCCCCATAGCACGATCTTCATCCGGTAAAAGTTCGATACGGTAAGCATCCACAACCGTATCTAATGTGGCTGCACAAAGTGATACAGCAAACGTTGCGATAAATGTGAAGAGAAGATTTTCCGAAGGATTAGACCATCCAAGACATAGAAGGGCCCCCATCAACCCCATATGAGCCAAAAGGGCCCAAGACCTCCTGTGACCCAAACGGTGTGTTATATAAGGCAAACGGACTTGATCCAAAAAAGGAGCCCATAAAAACTTAACGCTATAAGGAATACCTGCAAGCAATAGTAAGCTGATATGCGTCTTTGATACTCCTACCTCGCTCAGCCAAAAACTAAGCGTGGAAAGCGTCAATAAAAACGGCAGACCACTCACAAAGCTAAGGCATAGCAAAGTCAAGAAACGTTTATCTCTGCATATTATTGCCAAAATCGACATACTTATTTGAGTGTTTCTGTGATCATTGTATCTGTGCATACACTAAATCTTCGTTAACAAGAACACAATATTTAGAATTTTTATGTGTAGAAATAATGCATTTTTTGTCTGTTTTTTTTGAATCTTAAGAGTTTGTTTAGAAATATGTGATGTACTAACACTAACGTTAATGGTTTTAACACATGTCAAAACGATTGAAAGATCCAATGATTACAAGCGATATAGATGTTGCCGTACGCTCTTTAATGAAAGACACCCCCAAAGACACAGCTGTTTTTGAGGAATTTAATTATATTGTGAGTAAGGCCCACGAAGACATATCAAAACGTATTGACGCTGTCATAAACTTGTCAGAAAGCAAAACCATTGCCCTATCGACCCAGTTTCAAACACTTTCTAAAAATGCAGGACTTCAAGCCGAATACTTATCCCAACTTATTTCCATCGCTCAAACGGTAAAAGTAGGGAGCGATAGCGTCAGTATTCAAGACGTATCAGCTTTGTTGCATAAGACTTTTTTAGAATCAATTAATTGTATGCTTGAAATTTCAAAGCAGGCCATGCTCATGGTTTATATTTTGAATGACGGCACAAAAAATTTAAACGAGATTGAGAAAAGTATACGGCAAATAGAAATCATCAATCACAAAACAAAATATCTCTCTATTAATGCCACCATTGAAGCCGTTCGGGCCGGTGAAGCGGGAGAAAGTTTTCAGGTTGTTGCGAGTGAAGTGCGCGATCTTTCTAATGATACTCAGATCTTAGCCATCAATGTCCGTAGTCAAGTTAATAAAATGAGCGAAACTCTCAATTACGCCCAAGAAATTCTTCAAAAAGTGGCGAGTATTGATATGACCGACAATATTCTTGCAAAGGATCAATTGGATGAAATGATGTCTGGGCTCATCGATAATAGTGAGGAAATCGCTCATATTGTTACGGACGCAAGCCAATCATCAAAAGAATTCTCTGAGGCTACACGCAAACTTATTACGGATATTCAATATCAAGATCGTGTTCGTCAAGATCTTGAAGCTATGAAAAAATCAATTACTGCTATTGCTTCTCTCCAAGAGGTATTAGGCACAACAACACTACCGCAACCTCCGAGGGCTATTTACGCAGAGATCCCAGATACTATCACCGATCAGATAGGTCATCTCCTCGATAATACAAAAGAACCTTTTTCTCTTGGTATGGATCTTACATCAACCCAAGCCAGCGATGATGTTGAGCTTTTTTAATTACAGAAAGGAAACACAATTATGTCTTTTGGAAAAACAATTTCTTCTCTTCAGTTCTTAACCCTATCCCTTTTGCTTGCTACCACAACACCCGGTAATGCAAGCCAAGAATGGTGGGAAACATCACATATGGACGATAATGAGGGCAATGTGCAGAATGATGAAGATCAGGATGAAGATGGTGAAGATTTTGATGATGATGGAGAGGAGGACGTTACAGAAGAAGGTGTTCTCCTCGAGCTTGAAGAAGCCCATGCTAAAAATGCAGAAATCCTAGAAAATTTAGAAAAATCATCAGAAGAATTGAGCAAGGTTCAAGCAGAACATCTTGACATGCAGCGTATCATTGAAGAGCTTAAATCGGCTAATGCGGCTGCGCGTTTAGATCATTATAATCACCAAGCTGTGAAAGAAAAAGTTGATGATCTCTATCATGAAGTGAACGATCTTAAATCGGAGCTTGAAGGTCATGGCAAAAGACACAGCCATCAACTTCGTCACCACTCTTCTTCAACAGCTCCTGAAACAATGCACCTAGAAAATACTAATAACAACGATAAAATTAGACTGTCTGGACTAAAAAATAAAAAGGCGAATGACATGCCACCGGAAGAAGTACATCATATTATAGAAGATGTCTCACCAGAAACCACGACACTCCCCCACCATACCCCTAAACTATCGTTAAGCTTAACATCTTCATCTCAAAAGAAGGATAAGCACGAATCATTAGAAAGCTCACCAGAACAGACAGAGACAACACATAAAAAACCTCTTACATTATCCCTTTCTAAAAAATCATCAATAGATGAAACTCCAAAGGACGAGGTAAAAGACGAACAAGAAGATACTACGGAAGATGTCTCACCAGAAACCATAACACTCCCCCACCATCCCCCTAAACTATCGTTAAGCTTAACATCTTCATCTCAAAAAAAGGATAAGCACGAATCATCAAAAAGCTCACCAGAACAGACAGAGACAACACCTAAAAAACCTCTTACATTATCCCTTTCTAAAAAATAAAATGTTATATATTAAGAGGCTACAATGAACTCTTCATCACACGTAAAGAAACAAGACGCAGGTCATCATATTGGACAAGGCCCCGGTCAGTAAGTTTAAGATGCGGAATGACGGGGAGTGCAAGGAAGGCCATTTGAAGATACGGTTCATGCAATGTACACCCAAGAGCCTTTGCGGCATCGCGAAGACGGCCTAGCTGTGCTGTAATACGTCCCGAAGATTCAAGGCTTAAGAGGCCGGCAAGGGGAAGGGCGAGTTCTGATAGGATTGTCTCATTTTGAACTGCTACGATCCCTCCCCCCATTTGAATAAGACGATTGACGGCGACAGCACGATCCGTGGCTTTTTCGCCAATGACAATGAGATTGTGACAGTCATGGGCAATACTTGTTGCAATGGCACCCCCCTTCAACCCAACTCCCATGACAAGCCCCTTGGCGGCGGGTTGATTTTTGCCATAACGCTCCAACACATTCATGGGAAGAACATCATCGTCGTCAAAAGAGTCCCCGTCCCAACGCACATGTTTTTCGTTTGTGATAAGGGAGTCTGGAATAAGCTGGATGACCCGATACACCCCTTTCTCTAAAGGAATGTGGAGATCATCGGGCGTCACAGGTGCACGATTGATGGAATTAAAAAGCGGTGGTTTTGATTTTTCAAATTTGTGTGCTTGTGATGCAGCCGTGTTGATGGTTTTAATTGATTGCCCCTTACAGTAAACATCCTCAATCATAACATTTTCAAGGTTGCTTAGGATGCTAAAATCTGCTTGATACCCTGGTGCAATGAGCCCCAGGCGCTTTAAACCAAAATGCTTGGCTGTATTATACGAACTCATGGCATAGGCGGTCATAATAGGGAGGTTATGTTTTTGAATGAGGCGCCTGACCATGGCATCAATGTGCCCTTCTTCAAAAATATCCAAAGGATTACGATCATCTGTACACAAAAGACAGGTATGGGCATTCGATGAATTCACAATAGATGCAAGATCATCAAGGTTCTTAGCCGCTGATCCCTCTCGTAGCATGACGGCCATACCGTATTGAAGCTTTTGACGGGCTTCGTCGCGGCTCACACTTTCATGGCAATTAGCTATACCACACAAACGGTAAGCATTAAGGGGAAGGCCGCAAACCATAGGAGCATGGCCGTCACAGATACGATCATCAAAGGCATCAAGTTTTGCAAGAACGTCCGGATCGCCGTGGATCACCCCCGGGACATTCATCATTTCAGCAAGACCGAGGACGTTTGGATGTTTTTTAAAAGTGCTCATTTCCTTAAGCGTAAATGTGCCGCCGTTTGTCTCAAGCCCCATAACAGAAGGAACACAGGAAGAAACCTGCACAAAAAGATTTTGATGCATGCGTTCGGCGCAACGAAGAATCCAGGCAAATCCCTTTTTCCCGAGGACATTCGTGATTTCATGAGGGTCCGCAATAACCGTTGTCGTCCCATGAGGAAGGGTGCAGCGTTCAAATTCAAAAGGATGCATGAGA
>JAIESS010000109.1 GCA_019745755.1 Alphaproteobacteria bacterium | reverse complement strand
TAAGGAAAAACTCACCAGTGCAGATATCGCACGGCCTATTGAAAATGTGATAAAGGACCATTTTGAGCACTGGCTATCCTCTCATCCTGAAGCTGCACGAACCCTTATTGAGGCGCTCATTGAGCGGTTTGAAAATCGCTTGCGTCGTAAGGAACAAAAAGATATTGCTAGAGCCAGCGTAACACAACGCCTGCGATTGCCTGGGAAACTGGCGGATTGTTCTAGTACAAATTTAGAGGAAACGGAAATATTTTTGGTGGAGGGTGATTCTGCCGGAGGCTCTGCCAAGCAGGCACGCGACCGTAAGACTCAGGCTATCTTGCCCTTGCGTGGTAAAATTCTCAACGTCGCTAATGCCACATCGGACAAAATGAAGGCGAATCAGGAACTCTCCGATCTCGCTCTAGCTCTTGGATGTGGTACGGGGAAAATTTGTGATGCGAGCAAACGCCGTTACGGTCGAGTCATTATTATGACGGACGCCGACGTTGACGGTGCTCACATTGCCTCTCTTCTTATGACATTTTTCTTGAAAGAAATGACAGATCTAGTGATTAAGGGGCACCTTTATCTGGCTCAACCACCTTTGTACCGTATTACGTTGAATAGTCAGACATTCTACGCTGCTACAGAAAAGGAGCGCGACGCCATCGTGAAAAAGATGCGCGGTAAACCACAAGTGGGTCGGTTTAAGGGGCTTGGCGAAATGCTGCCAGCACAGCTCAAGCAAACGACCATGGATAAAAATATTCGTACTCTTCTTCAAATCAAGATTGATTCTTTAGAAGAAAGCCGCATTTTCCTCGACAAGCTTATGGGTAAAAATCCCGAAGAACGTTTTAATTTTATCCAAGAAAATGCACTGCGTGTTGAGGTTGGGGTTTAAGAAGCAAGATATGTTCATCCGCCATGCCATTCAAGAAGATGCTGCAGGTATTGCAAAAGTCCATGTTCTGGCGTGGCGGGAAAGTTACAAGGATATTGTTGCTAAAGAATATCTTGATGGTCTTTCCCTCAAAGAGAAAACAGCTTATTGGGGGCGGTTATTAACCATGGATAATGGGATGTTGCATCTTGTCGCCTGCGGGACGAAAGGACAAATTGTGGGGTTTTGTGGAGCGGGACCCATTCGTGCAAAAAGTTCTGTGGGGGATACTGCTGCCGGTGAAATTTACGCCATTTATCTTTTGGATTCGCACAAGAATAAAGGTCTTGGAACTCTATTGTGGGATAGCGCTGTGGAGTATTGTCGTACACATTATTTAACGCCTTGCGTTGTTTGGTGTCTCAAAGAAAACATGCCTGCACGTCGTTTTTATGAGAAGAAAGGTGGTGTGCTATCTGGGCACCATGATTGTGTGATTGGAGATATTTCCCATGATGAGATTAGATACACATTTCCCCTTGATGGACCCATAAACATTGTCTAGAGTCAGCGTAGAACTAATCACAGGAGAGAGAATTATGTCACTTAAAGGCACAAAAACCGAAAATAACCTCAAGGAAGCATTCGCGGGAGAATCCCAAGCGAATAGACGCTATCTTTATTTTGCGCAAAAGGCGGATATTGAGGGCTACAACGACGTTGCATCCGTATTTCGTTCTACAGCGGAAGGCGAAACAGGGCACGCACATGGCCATTTGGAATTCCTCCAAGAAACTGGGGATCCAGCAACAGGTATGCCCTTTGGTGGCACTGAGGCGAATTTGAAGACAGCCATTGCCGGTGAAACCCATGAGTATACAGATATGTATCCTGGTATGGCAAAGTCTGCTCGAGAAGAAGGGTTTGATGAAATTGCTGAGTGGTTCGAAACATTAGCAAAGGCTGAAAAATCCCATGCGGGCCGTTTTCAACGGGCACTCGAAAGTCTGTAATAGACCTATTTTGAGAAGGGAGGGTATGGCTCTCTCTTTTTTAGGCACGGTGTTTTAAGCCAATCTCGCCAAAGCAAATCCATGATCATAGAGAATGTGCCAGGGGAAATGCGGCCCCGGATCAATTTTTCGGTCTGGAGCAATATCGTTATGGCCAAGAATATGCGTTTTTGGAATGCTGTGACGTATGCATAGATTATTAAGAAGGAGCATCAATGACTCAATTTGCTCCTGAGCATAGGGCTCAAAACCATCATTATCAAGCTCAATTCCAAGGGACGTGTGGTTGAGATTGTCTTCTCCCTTCCATCTGCTCACTCCTGCATGCCATGCGCGCTTGGTATCAGGAACGAGTTGAAATATAGCGCCTGTGCGGCAAATAAGATAATGTGCGCTCACGGCTTTTTCAGTGGAACACAACCACTCCAGGGATGTTTTTGTATCGGGTAAAGCCGTGTAGTGAATAATAATCCAATTGATTGTGGCGCCCTTTTTTCGATTATCATGATTGAGGGAGGTATGAGATGTGATTTGCATTTAGGCACTCACTCTGTATCAATGGTAATAACGCAGCCGTTTGTCTCTTTTGCGTGTAATTTAAAAACAGCATGGGGTGTACCTGCAGCGGCCCAAAGAGAATCAAAATTTAACAAATCTTGATCAATAAAAATATGATTAATAGTCTCTTTGTGTCCAAGGGGAGGAATGCCACCAATGGCAAAACCTGTGATGTCTCTTACAAAAGTTGCATCTGCTCTCGTAATTTTTTCTCCTATGTGAGATGCAATAATTTTTTCGTTCACACGGTTGGTGCCCGATGCAAGAACGAGCACAGGTCTATGAGTATCCTTTGTTTTAAAAATGAGAGACTTAACAATTTGCGCAACATCACACTTAAGAGCCAATGCTGCATCTTGTGCTGTTCGCGCACTTTCCTCTAATTCTATGACACAACATTCTATACCCTTTCGTTCGAGTGCTTTTTGAACAGTCATTGCACTTTTTTTAAGAGCATTATTCATAATGATATCTCCACAATAAGCATACGATAAAACATACTAAATTTTTTCAACACACCCCACAAAAAAACCATCGGCTGTGTGACGGAAAGCGATCCACTGAATGGTGGTGCTATGTTGATGTTCATCGTAATTGAGAAAGAGGTGTGAAAGATTGTTTTTTTCTTTCTTTGATAATCTAAAGTGTATTTTTGTTCAAGAAGGATGTTCGAAGAAACATTTGTTTCAATTTTATTTAAAAATATATATCACTTATTGTCTTTTGGTGAGAAGACAAATTTTGCAATAAGTGCTTCCAGGCTAACCGATGGTTGAGTGTAAGCAATAGTACCCCCCTCTTGAATATAGGCGTCACTTTCCCCCGGAACAATGGCAACATATTTTGATCCCATGAGGCCATCGCTGGCAATTTCAGCCACAGAATCAACGGCAAATTTATAATTCTTGAAAAAGCTTAATGTTAATTCCGCGATAAGATTTTCCCCAGACAGATTCATGGCCGTCACTTCACCCACTTTGATGCCGCGTAACTTGATGTCGCTGCCATCCAAAATACCATCAACACGATCAAATTTTGCCTTGAGATGAAATGTATACCCTAAACTTGATTTGTTCGCATTATAGGCATAAGAAAAAAAGAGTCCTGCAACAATAAGGACAAGGGTTCCAACAAAAACTTCAATATAATTTGTACGCATCGACTTTTAACAAAACCTTATTTCATAGAGCTATGGGCCATCCAAGCAAATTTTTCAAGTTTATAGATGAAGGCAATGATAAGATCTTGTGTGACAAGATCGCCATGCTTTTCACAAAGGTGACACAGTTCTTTTGCTTGTGTAACAAGTATATGGTTGTTTTTCAAGAAAATTTCAACCATTTTCGAAGACACTCGTACATCACTATGATCCTCATCCATTGTGTTCATGGCTGTTATTTGGCCAAGACTTGAGGGTGGATAGGCATCCAAGGCTCGAATACGTTCCGCAAAAATATCGATAGTCTCAAAAAGAACCTCATACACATCACCAAAAAATCCATGGAGATCAAAAAATTCCTTCCCCTCTACATTCCAGTGAAATCCTTGGGTTTGTATCAGATGAGCATAGGTATTTGCCATCATAATTTTAAGAGAATGTACTAATTCCTTGCTCACAATTAACTCATCATTGCAGGTGTCATAATACTTAAGGTACAAGAAACATATTAAAATAAGGTTAATGTGTGCAAATATATAGTCTTCTTTTTAATAGATCCTAAAATTGAGCTTTATTTTATATTTTATAGCGAGAGTGTAATCTTTGTCATCCTCAACACACACTAA